>DATCZB010000154.1:0-5483 GCA_036526155.1 Gammaproteobacteria bacterium | reverse complement strand
ACCTCGCCCTCGCGCTCGTCGAGCATCTTGACATAGCCGCCAAGCGGAATCGCCGAGATCCGATATTCGACGCCATCCGCGTCGCCGCTGCGCCAGCGCAACAATGGACGGCCGAACCCGATCGAGAACCTGAGCACCTTGAAATCGAGCTTGCGCGCGACCCAGAAATGGCCGTACTCGTGCACCGCGACCAGCACGCTGATCGCCACGATAAACGCAAGCAGGCTCCACAATATATCAAGCATGTCAGCAGAATAAACGGCCCGACTGACCTAGTCGAGAACATGGGCAAATTGTAATCCTAAAACGAAGACCGGCAGGGCCGCCGTGACCCCGTCGAACCGATCCAGGATCCCGCCGTGGCCTGGAAGCAACACGCCGGCATCCTTGAGGCCAGCGCGGCGCTTGAGCATGCTGATGCCGAGATCGCCGATCACGGAAACGAGCGCCATGAGGGCGGCGAGCAGCGCCAGCCGGGCCAGCGGCAGCTCCAGAATCGTCGCCGCCAGGATACCGGCCGCCGTTGCCAGCACGACGCCGCCGCCGACGCCCTCCCACGTCTTCTTGGGGCTGACGCGCGGCGCCAGCGGCGTGCGGCCGAATTGCCGCCCGACGAAGAACGCGCCGATATCGGCCGACCAGACGATCATGAGCGCAAACAGGATCATGAGCGGCCCGTCGTCCGCCCCGCCGTGGACCCGATAGAACGAGAGCCAGGCAGCGGCCAGAACGACGAGGCCGGCCACCGTCAGGAGGCCGAGTGGCAGTCGCTCGGGAAATCGCAGCACGAGGCCGAACATCACGAGCCAGACGAGGACGGCGAGCCAGAACACCGCGTTGACGGCAGCGCCGGGCAGGCCCATGCCGACGACGACCGCGACGAATCCCACGAACACGGCGTCGAACACGGCTCGACCCAAGGGCCCGAGACGCATCAGCCTGGCCCATTCATCGGCGCCGATGAGCCAGAACAGGCCAAACACGAGCGACGCATTGGTCGTGTCGAGACCAAGCACGGTGAAGCCGACGACGGCCGCGAGTACGATCCCGGTCAGAACCCGCGTTCTCAGCAAGCGCCGAGCCCTGCCTGCTGCCCGGTACGACCAAACCTGCGTTGCCGCGACGCGAAAAACTCGAGCGCGCGCTCGAGCTCGACCCGATCGAACTCGGGCCAAAGGCGCTCGGTGAAGTAGAGCTCGCTGTAAGCCAGATCCCAGAGCAGGAAGTTGCTGATGCGCTGCTCCCCGCCGGTCCGGATCAGGAGATCGACCGGTGGCAGATCGCAGGTCGTCAGCGCGCGGGCGAACGTCGCCTCATCGATCGACGCCGGGTCGATGCGCCCGTCCCTGGCCTGCTCGGCAAGTACGCGAGCCGCCTGCACCAGGTCCCAGCGTCCCCCGTAGGCTGCGGCCACGACGAGTTCGAGCCCGCTATTGGCAGCCGTCCTCGCCTCGGCTGCCTCGGTCGCCTCGACCAGGGACTGACCGAGCTCCTGCCGGTCGCCTATGAAGCGGAGACGGACCCCGTTGGCGTCGAGCTCGGCAAGCTCCCGGTCGAGCGCCTCGAGAAACAGCGCCATGAGCCGACCGACCTCGTCGGCCGGCCGCTCGAAATTCTCGCTCGAGAAGGCGAACAGCGTCAGGGCTTCGATACCGAGCTCGGCCGAGACGCGGACCGTTTCCCGCACCGGCTCGATTCCGCCCCGGTGACCTGCCGATCGCGGCAGCCCCTGGCGCTCTGCCCAGCGACCATTGCCGTCCATGATGATCGCGACATGGCGCGGCAGCGCCGGCACGTCAACTGGCGGTACGGATTTGGCAACCATCGATCTAACTGAGCCCGACTCGTCCGACCACGCGGCTAGAAGTCCATGATCTCGGTTTCTTTCTCCTGAAGCAGCACGTCGACCTCGGCGACGTACTTGTCGGTCAGCTTCTGGATCTCCTCGTGCGCCTTGCGGTCCTCGTCCTCGGTGATCATCTTGTCCTTGAGCATGTCCTTGAAGTCGCTGAGCGCGTCGCGACGAATGTTGCGGATCGCAATCTTGCCGTTCTCGCCCTCACTCCGAACCACCTTGACCAGATCGCGCCGCCGCTCCTCGGTCATCGGCGGCAGGGGCACGCGAATCACGGTGCCTGCCGTCGCCGGCGTCAGCCCCAGGTCGGAGGTCAGGATCGCCTTCTCCACGACCTGGACCATGTTCTTCTCCCAGGGCGTGACCGCGAGCGTTCGCGCATCCTCGACGCTGACGCTCGCCACCTGGTTGATCGGCACGTCGGAACCGTAGTAATCGACCGTGATGTGCTCGAGCAGGCTGGTCTGGGCCCGCCCGGTTCTGAGGCGCTTGAGCTCTTCGCGAACCGACTCGACGCTTTTCTTCATGCGGGCGGCAGCGTCTTTCTTCACGTCTTCTATCATGCTCTAGGCCCTCTGCGCGGTCAGCTCGTTGCCGACCGATGTACCGAGCGTCTCGCCGGCGACGAGCCGGACCAGATCGCCGCTGTTGTTCAGGTTGAACACGACGAGCGGCAGGTTGTTGTCGCGGCACATCACGATTGCCGTCGCATCCATGACCTTGAGCTTATCGGCGAGCACCCGGTCGAAAGTCAGGCTGCCGTAGCGCCTGGCGTCGGGATCGTCGAGCGGGTCGGCGGAATAGACGCCGTCGACCTTGGTCGCCTTGATCAGGACATCGGCGCCGATCTCGATCGCGCGCAGGCTCGCCGCCGTGTCGGTCGTGAAGAACGGGTTCCCGGTCCCGGCGGCGAAGATGACCACGCGGCCCTTCTCGAGATGGCGCACGGCGCGCCGGCGGATGTAGTCCTCGCAGACCTGATGAATCGACAGCGCCGACATCACGCGCGCGGTCTCGCCGCGGCTCTCGAGCGCATCCTGCAGCGCGAGCGAGTTGATGACCGTTGCGAGCATGCCCATGTGGTCGGCCGTGATGCGGTCCATGCCCGCCTCGGCCAGCCCGGCCCCACGGAAAATGTTGCCGCCGCCGATGACCACGCCGACCTCGACGCCCATCGCAATCAGCTCGCCGATCTCGGCAGCCACGCGCTGGATCATGTTGGGATCGATGCCGTAGCTCTCCTCGCCGAGCAGGGCCTCCCCGCTCAGCTTGAGCAACACGCGTTGAAAGGCCGGCGAATCTGTTGCCACGTTATCCCCTCGCTCGAACCCCGACCACGGCCAGCTTACTGCAAAGCCGCGACCTCTTCGGCAAAGTTCTCTTGCTTCTTCTCGATACCCTCGCCGACGGCGAAGCGGACGAACCGCCTGACCGAGGCGCCCGAATCCTTGAGCAGATCGCGGACCCTCTGGTCCGGATTCTTGACGAAGGGCTGACCGAGCAGCGTGACCTCGTCGAAATGCTTGCGCAGCCGCCCCTCGACCATCTTGGCCACGATCTCGGCCGGCTTACCCTCCTGCTCGGCCTGCGCGATCAGAATCTCGCGCTCGCGATTGCGCTCGTCCTCCGGCACGTCGTCGACCGACAGGAATTGCGGCGACGTCGCGGCAACCTGCATGGCGATGTCCTTGGCCAGCTCCTCGCTGCCGTTCTCGAGCTCGACGAGCACGCCGATGCGATCCATGTGCACGTACTTGCCGACCGTCGCGTCCGACTCGAGCAACTCGAACCGGCGCACGGTGATGTTCTCGCCGATCTTGGCCACGAGCGCCGTGCGCTCCTCCTCGAGCGTCGTGCCGCCAACCGACAGCGCCATGAGCGCCGCCACGTCGGCCGGCTGCTCGGCCACGAGCGTCTGACCCACCTTTTCGGCAAACTGCAGGAAGTTGTCGTCCTTGGCGACGAAGTCGGTCTCGGCGTTGATCTCGAGGATTGCGTGGGAAGTGCCCGAATCGGTGATGATGACCCGGCCCTCGGCGGCGATCCGGCCCGACTTCTTGTCGGCCTTGGCCTGGCCCGCCTTGCGCAGCAGCTCGGCGGCCGCATCGATGTCGCCACCGGCCTCGACCAGGGCTTTCTTGCAGTCCATCATGCCGACGCCGGTGCGCTCGCGAAGCTCCTTCACCTGTGCGGGTTTGATCTCCATCTCGCTCGCTCTCCTCAGTCCTTTTTCTCTTCCGTTTCGGCAGCCGGCTCGTCTGCCTCAGCGGGCGCTTCTGCCTCGGCCGGCGCCTCTGCTTCGGCCGGCGCTTCTGCCTCGGCCGGCGCCGCTGCTTCGGCTTCGGTCTCCGCCGGCGCCTCTGCTTCGGCCGGCGCTTCTGCCTCAGCCGGTGCCGCTGCCTCAGCCGGTGCCGCTGCCTCGGCCGGCGCCTCTGCCTCGGCCGGTGCCGACTCCTCGGCCGGCGGGGCCGCAGCGGCCTGCTTGGGCTTCGGCTTTGCGGCCCGCGTGGTCTTGGCCCGCTTCTTGGCCGGGCGCTTGCCGCGGCGCGCCGCTGCGTCGAGCGGCTTGCCTTCCGCGTCGAGCTCGACGAACTCGTCGTCGCCGGTCGGCACATCGGGAATCGACGCCTTGCCGTCGAGCACGGCATCAGCGATGCCTTCGGCATAGAGCTTGATGGCACGCATCGCGTCATCGTTGCCGGGAATCGGGTAATCGACATGTTGCGGCGAACAGTTCGTGTCGACGACGGCAACGACCGGGATGTCGAGCTTCCTGGCCTCGCGAACGGCAATTTCCTCATGCCCCACGTCAACGATGAACACGGCATCGGGAAGAGATTGCATTTCCTTGATGCCGCCGAGCGCGCGCTCCAGCTTGTCGCGCTCACGACTCAGGCGCAGGATCTCCTTCTTGGTGAAGTCGTGGCTCCCCTCCTCGGAGGTGATCTCCTCGAGCTCATAGAGCCGCTTGATCGACTGCCGAATCGTCTTGAAATTGGTCAGCATGCCGCCAAGCCAGCGCTGGCTGACATGCGGCATGCCGCAACGCTCGGCCTCCTCGGCAACCGCCTGCCGGGCGGCTCGCTTCGACCCGACGAACAGGACCGTGCCGCCGTCGGCAACGATCTTGCGCACGAAGGTCAGCGCCTCGAGATAGAGCGGCAGCGTCTCTTCGAGATTGATGATATGAATCTTGTTACGTTCCCCGAAGATGAACGGTGCCATCTGGGGGTTCCAAAAGCGGGTCTGGTGCCCAAAATGCACGCCCGCTTCGAGCATCCGACGCATGGATACTTCGGCCATGAGATCTCCTTAGTTCGGGTTAATCCTCCACGTGATCCGGCGAGTAACCCCTGAGGGCACCCCACCCACCGGTTTGTACACGTGTGTGTATTTCGCTCCTGAGGCAGAAATTGCCTCGAAGCGGCGCGCTTTATACCATAGTGGCCCGGCCGCAACAATTGCGGCAGCTGCTCCGAAAGGACCGCCGAGCGGCCATCCGGGATTCCCGCTACAGATTATGAAAGGGCATAAGCCGACGCCGATGGCCGTGACGATCAAATCGCCCGAAGACCAGGACAGGATGCGCGTCGCCGGACGGCTCGCGGCCGATGTGCTCGACATGATC
>DATCZB010000153.1:0-2676 GCA_036526155.1 Gammaproteobacteria bacterium | reverse complement strand
CGGCGCCTACGGCGTCCTGGTCTTTCTGACCCAGCGGCTGCTGTGGCCGTTGACGAGTCTCGCCGAGACGGTGGATCTCTACGAGCGGGCGATGGCCTCTTCGCGCCGGATACTCGACCTCATCGAGGCGCCGTCGCTGATTCATGATCGCGCCGACGCCGTGGTGCTCGAGGAGGTCGAGGGACGCATCGAGTTTCGCCACGTCGACTTTGCCTATGCGGACGGCATCCCCGTGCTGCGGGATATCGATCTCGTCATCGAGCCACATCAGACCATCGGCTTCGTCGGTCCCACGGGTTCAGGCAAGAGCTCGTTGATCAAGTTGCTGCTGCGTTTCTACGAGCCCGGTCAGGGCGACATCCGGCTCGACGGAAGAGCGCTGGCCAACATTCGGCTCGACAGCCTGCGGCGGCAAATCGGCCTCGTCAGCCAGGACGTGTTTCTGTTTCAGGGCACGATCCGGGACAACATCGCCTACGGTGCGCCAGGCGCGAGTGAGCAGGATGTCGTCGATGCGGCGCGGGCTGCCGAAGCCATGGAGTTCATCGATCGTTTGCCCGATGGGCTCGACTCCCCGATCGGCGAGCGGGGGCAAAAACTTTCCGGCGGTCAGCGCCAGCGGCTATCGCTTGCCAGGGCGCTGCTGAAGAACCCTCGGGTGCTCATACTCGACGAGGCGACGTCGGCGGTCGACAACGAGACGGAGGCTGCGATCCAGCGTTCGCTCGCCCGCATCTCGCATTCGCGCACGACGATCGTGATCGCTCATCGGTTATCAACCATTGTTCACGCCGATCGCATTTTCGTGCTCGACGCCGGGCGCATCACCGAGCACGGCACGCACCCGGAGCTCATCGCGGCTGGCGGAGCCTATGCCGCGCTCTGGGGTGTGCAGACGGGCGACGAGCGGCTTGCCGCGGGCTAGCCGGCGTTTCCAAGCTGTCGAGCTCGTGGATTGATCACAGCGTGACGCGGCCCGTTCAGCGTCCTGCGTTAGTATGGGCCCACAGAGGAGGGGGCTATGAACAATTCTCGTCGTCGCGTGCTGAGCGGATTGGCTGCAGCTGCAGCCGCTGCGGGGCTGGGACCACAGCGGGGCTGGTCAGCCGACAAGCCCCCGGTCCTGGGGCTGATTTTTCCGCCGTCCGACCGGGGCATTCCCGAAGAGGGCGTCGCGATGTACGGCGACAGTCTGAAGTTCGTCGTGACCGGGCTCGGGCTCGACCGAATGACGCCCGAGGGCTATGACGCTGTAATCGGTCTGATTCCCGAAGCTGCCGAGCGTCTGGTCGAGGCCGGCGCGGAAGCGATCGAGCTCACCGGCACGTCGCTGACCTTCTATCAGGGCGAAGCCTTCAACCGCGAGCTCCGCGAGACCGTGACAAGGGCGTCGGGCCTTGCGGCAACGACGATGAGCAACGGCGTGATAGAGGGACTCAAGGCTGTTGGCGCCAGGCGAGTCGCGGTGGCGACGGCCTATAACGACGAGGTCAACGATCGGCTGCGCGCGTTTCTGATCGAGCACGAACTCGAGCCGCTCGTGATCACCGGGCTCGGCATCGAAGCCGTTGCCGACGTCGACCGCGTGACCCAGAACGATCTGCTCGAGTTCGGTGCCCGCGTTCGCGCGTCGGCGCCCGAAGCCGATTCGTTACTCGTTTCCTGCGGCGGCTTTCGAACGCTCGAGCTCATCGCGCCGCTGGAGTCGCGGACCGGCGTGCCGGTGATTTCGAGCATGCCGCATGGTCTGTGGGCCGGCGCGAGGCTCGTCGGGCTCAGCGGCGCGGCGCCGGGGTACGGCAGGCTGCTGTCCATGGAGCCGGTCTAGCTTCATGCCTGCCGCCAGACGCCCGGCGTTGTCGGCCCGGTTGGGGCCGGTCCGCCGGACCCTCGGCACCGGGCTCCTGGTCGCGCTGCTGTTCGCTGTTCCCGCGGCGGAGACGCCGCTGGCGCAGCCGGCCGATCAGGCGGCGTTGGCCGCGATCGCTGAGTTCAATCGGCACTACCTCGAGGCCATCAATGAGGGTGACATCGACCTGCTCGCCAGCCTGACGACCGAGGATCACATGATGATCTCTTCCGGCGGCGAGCCGCTGGTCGGCAAGGAGGCGCTCGTCGGGGCCATGACGGGTGCGTTCGAGCGCTTCGACTTCGACGAGACATGGACGCCGGCGGAGACCGTCGTATCGGGCGATCTCGCCTACCAGCGCGGAACGTTCGTCGTGGTCGCCCGGCCCAGGGACGGCGGCGAAGCGTC
The DNA here is from genome assembly GCA_036526155.1 of Gammaproteobacteria bacterium. Taxonomy (GTDB): domain Bacteria; phylum Pseudomonadota; class Gammaproteobacteria; order Steroidobacterales; family Rariloculaceae; genus DATCZB01. The sequence goes on along the minus strand of DATCZB010000153.1, from coordinate 419 downwards.
CCGGACCGAAGGCAACTTCCTGCGCATCTACCGGCGCCAGCCCGACGGCGAATGGCGCATGGTGCGCGACATGTTCAACAGCGACTAGCGGAACCTCCGCCAGCGAATTCACGCGCGCGTTTTGGATGGCCCGGGCTCGGGCGACGGCGGGGTTACTGTGGCTGCGCCGCGGCGCGCTCGACGGCAAACAGCAGAGCGAAGCTGCCCGTTCTCTGATCTCTGCCGAACAGCGCCTCGCGACCGAGATAGGCCTCGAGCGATGGCTGCTTGTTGGTCGACTCGCTGACGTCGATGAATCCACCGTCGCCGTCTGTTCGCTGCGACACGGCCCCGAACGCTCGCTCGACGCCGGGCTCGAAGGCCGCGGGCTCGAGCCAGCCTCGATTGAGACCGCGCTGCATCGAGAAACCGATGATCGC
>DATCZB010000152.1:0-4620 GCA_036526155.1 Gammaproteobacteria bacterium | reverse complement strand
CTGCTGCTGAGTCTCTCTGTCCAGGCGAACGAGGCGCTGGTTCGGAGTATCGATGCGGCCGATACCGAGGCGCTCGAGCGGCAGATCGCGAGCGGAGCGGATGTCAACGAGCCGGACGTCGATGGCGCGACGGCGCTGCATTGGGCCGCTTATTCCGACCAGCCCGAGGCGGCGCGCATCCTGCTGGATGCCGGTGCCGATCCCGGCGCACGCAGCCGCTACGGAGTGACGCCGCTCTATCTCGCCGTCGTCAACGGCAACAACGCGATGATCGGGCTTCTGCTCCGGGCTGGCGCCGATCTGCAGGCTCCCGGTCCGCAGGGCGAAACGATGCTGATGACGGCCGCGCGAACGGGCGTGCCGGCCGCGCTCGAGGCCCTGCTCGACGCCGGCGCCGCGGTCAACGCGCGCGAATCGGGCTTCGAGCAGACGGCGCTGATGATTGCCGTGCGGGAGGGCAATCCCGCTGCCGCGCGCCTCCTGATCGACCGCGGCGCCGAGGTCGATGCCAGGACTCGGGCCGGGCCGGCGCCGGCTTTCACGCCGCCCTGCAAAGGGACGGGATGCGGATCCGAGGGCGTCGGCATCAATCGCGGCGGCCTGCCGGACCGCGGCCGGCGCGATGCGGCCCAGGGGGGCATGACCGCGCTTCTGTATGCCGCCAGAGACGGTTCGACCGACATGGTGCGCCTGCTGGTCGCGGCAGGCGCCGATCTGGAGCTGCCGGAGGCCAACGGCATCCGGCCGTTGCTCATGAGCCTGATCAACGGGCATCTGGGCGCCGCCCGCGTGCTTATCGAGGCCGGCGCAGATCGCGATGCCGACGACTTCTGGGGGCGAACGCCGCTATTCGCGGCGGTCGAGTATCGCAATCTCGACATGAACAACGCGGATCAGGACGATCCGCAGCATAACGGCGTCGACCGGGCGCCTTACCTCGAGTTCCTCGCCTACCTGCTCGAGCAGGGTGTCGACGTCAACGCCCGCACGCGTGAGGTGCCGCCCAGTCGGCGCTGGCTCTATTCGCTGAATGACGTCTCGTGGGTCGACTTCACGGGCCAGACGGCATTCCTGCGCGCCGCGCTTTCAGCTGACAACTCCGCGATGCGCCTGCTGCTCGAACACGGTGCGGACCCGAACCTGCCGACCCAGGCGGGAACGACGCCGCTCATGGCGGCCGCCGGCGTCAACTGGGTTGTGGCGCAGACGTACACGGAGTCGCCAGAGGCGCAGCTCGAGGCGGTGCGGCTTTGCCTCGAGCTCGGGGCAGACATCAACGCCACGAATTCGATGGGCCTGAGCGCATTACTCGGCGCAGTCAATCGCGGCTCGAATCATATCGTCCGCTATCTGGCGGAGCAGGGTGCCGATCTCCATGTCGTCGACGTCGAGGGGAGGGACGCCTTGCGCTGGGCCGAAGGTGTTTTCCTCGCCGCCGTCGGCGCCGAGCAGAAGCCCGAGACAATCGCGCTGCTCGATGAGTTGATGGCAGCCGAAGCCGCTCGGGCCGGGAGCGCTGCCAATGAGTAGATCGCTCGCTATCGTCGTCGGCGTCGCTGCCGTGACTGCGGTTGCTGGCTATGTGGTCTTCGATCTCGGACTGCCGGGCGACGATTCGTCGGATCAGTGGGCGGCTATCGACGAGTATTGCGTCGAGTGTCACAACGGTATCGATCTTGCCGGTGGATTTTCGTTCGACGACTTGCGCCATGAGGCGCTGGCGGACGAGGCCGAAATCTGGGAAACGGCGATTCGCAAGCTCGAGGGCGGATTCATGCCGCCGCCGGGTGCGCCGCGGCCGGACGCAGGCCAGCAGGCTGAAATCGTCGCCTGGCTCGAGCATTCCCTCGACGCGGCCTACAGCGCCGATCCGAATCCCGGTGCTCCGGCTTTGCACCGGCTCAATCGCGCCGAGTATGCCAACGCCATTCGCGATCTGCTGCATCTCCCGATCGACGTGTCGACGATGCTGCCGGCCGACGACTCGAGCGCGGGATTCGACAACATCGCGAGCGCACTCAGCGTCTCGCCGGCATTGATGCAGGGCTACGTCTCCGCCGCTGCGAGAATCAGCCGGATCGCCGTCGGCGACCCGACGATCAGCTCGCAGCAGACGACGTATTCGGCGCCCCGCGGGATGTCTCAGGACGGTCATTTCGAGGGGATGCCGCTCGGCACGCGCGGCGGCATTCTGGCGGACCACGTCTTCCCGCTCGATGCCGAGTACGAGATCAGCATCCGCCGGCCGGGCAGTTTCTTCGGTCTGCGCAACGTCGGCACGGGTGAGCCGACCGTCATCACGCTCGATGGCGAGGAGCTGGCCGTGCTCGGCCCGAACGATGGGGGTCGCATCAGGACGCGAATCAGCGCCGGGCCGCACGTGCTCGGCGCGGCAGTCCTGGCGTCATCGAATCCGCGGGGGGTCAATGATCTGTTTTCGGAATGGGGCGATACCCAGGGCGTGTCCTCGGTCTCGATCATGGGTCCGCTCAACGCGACGGGTGCCGGAGACACGCCGAGCCGGCAGCGCATTTTCGTTTGCACGCCGTCCGGTCCCGAGGACGAGGTCCAGTGTGCGCGCGAAGTGCTGAGCACGCTCGCAACGCGTGCGTATAGGCGGTCCGTCCCCGAGGAGGATCCGGCTGTCGACGTGCTCATGAGTTTCTACGAAGAAGGCCGGCAGCTGCGCGACTTCGAGGGCGGGATCCAGTACGCGCTGGCCCGGGTGCTCGTGGACCCCGAGTTCATCTACCGGTTCGAGCAGGAGCCTGAAGATCTTGCCGAGGATGCGGTCTACCCGCTCGGAGATTTCGAGCTCGCTTCGAGACTGTCGTTCTTCCTCTGGAGCAGCATTCCCGACGACGCGTTGCTCGCCGTTGCGAGTCAGGGCGGCCTGGCGGATGCTGCGACGCGCGAAGCCCAGGTTCGGCGGATGCTGGCAGATTCCAGGGCCGACGCGCTGGTGCAGAATTTTGCCGCCCAGTGGTTCGGTTTGCGCGAGCTCGATTCGGTTCTGCCCGAGACCAATCGTTTCGACGCCAATCTTCGTGCGGCATTCAGAGAAGAAACCGAGCGCCTGTTCGCCGAAGTGCTGAGGGGCGATCTCAGCGTTCTCGAGCTGCTCGAAGCCGACTACACGTACGTCAACGAGCGCCTGGCGCGACACTATGGCATCCCGAATATCCGCGGCAGCCGGTTTCGCAAGGTCGCGCTCGACACCGATACCCGGGCAGGGCTTCTCGGCCACGGCAGCATCCTGACCGTGACGTCGGCGCCCAACCGCACCTCGCCGGTCAGCCGCGGCGCCTGGGTGCTCGAGAACATTCTCGGGACGCCACCACCGGCTCCGCCGGCCGGCGTCGAGACCAATCTCGACCTTACCGCTGCCGACGGTCCCGATCCGACTTCCCTGCGCGCGCGTCTGGAGCGGCATCGATCGGATCCGAGCTGCGCATCGTGTCACGCGCTGATCGATCCCATCGGTTTCGCGCTCGAGAATTTCGACCTGATTGGCGAATGGCGAGACGTCGACGAAGGCGAGCCGATCGACGCGACGACGAGGCTCTGGGACGGGTCCGAGATAATTGGCGTCGCTGGCTTGCGAGAGGCATTGCTCAGCCGCCGCGAGCTCTTCGCGACCCATGCGACGGAAAAGCTCATGACCTACGCCCTGGGCCGGCCCGTGGCGGCGACCGACATGCCCGCAGTGCGCCAGATCGTGCGCGAGGCGGCCGGTAGCGATTACCGGTTTAGCAGTCTCGTTCTTGGTATAGTCGAAAGCGTACCGTTCCGGATGAAGGCGAAGGCGTCGCAAGACCCTGCGTCGGGAGGAGTTTGAGCCGCATGTTCATCGCGAAGAAGTGCCTTTCACGCAGGACGCTGTTGCGAAGTGCGGGCGCCGCGGTGGCGTTGCCGTTGCTCGACTCGATGGTGCCGGCGGGCACGGCGCTCGCCCAGACGGCAGCCCGGCCGCAAAGCCGGTTTGCCAGCATCTACATCCCGCACGGCGCGACGATGGACAAGTGGACCCCGGCCACGACGGGTAAGGGGTTCGAGTTCTCCGAGATCCTGCAACCGCTCGAGCCGTTCCGCCATCGAGTCAACGTGATCAGCGACCTGGCGCATGCGCCCGTCGCGCCATGGGACGGCGAGGATACCGGCGGCGCCGAGAATCACGTCCGCGCGGCCGCCGTTTTTCTGAGCGGCGCGCATCCGGTCAAGGGAGACCATGCCCTCGTCGGGACGACGGTCGACCAGATCGCCGCCGCTCAAATCGGTCAGGATACGCCGCTGCCGTCGATCGAGCTCTCGATCGAGCCGGTCGGCCTCAATTGCGATGCGGACTTCACCTGTGCCTATCGCAACACGCTGTCGTGGCAGACGCCGACCTTGCCGTTGCCGATGGAGAACAACCCGCAAATTGTGTTCGAGCGTCTGTTTGGCGACGGCAGCACGGACGCCGAGCGCCGTGAGCGTCGCGAGCAGGCCAAGAGCCTGCTCGACTCACTCGGCGAGCAGGTCGCTAGCCTCAACCGGGCGTTGCCGGCAGCCGATCGCAGCCGCCTGAGTGACTATCTCGACCAGGTGCGGGAGGTCGAGCGCCGCGTGCATTTGATCGAC
>DATCZB010000151.1:0-2202 GCA_036526155.1 Gammaproteobacteria bacterium | reverse complement strand
GTCGCTCGGCGACTCCACCGGCACCGTCGCCGCGATCTAGCATGGCAACTGCAGCACTCAGGGGTCTGGCCGGCGGCACGGCAACCGGCCTGCTGTGCCTGATTGGGCTCGCGGCCGGCGCAGCCGAGCTACCCGAGCTCGTCGCAGCCGCCAAATCAGGAGATCGCGCCCGCGCCCTGACGGCCCTGACAGCGGGCGCAGATGTCGCAGCCGTAGAGGCCGACGGCACAACAGCCTTGCACTGGGCCGCGCGCTTCAACGATCTCGAACTGGCAGACCGTTTGCTCGCCGCCGGCGCCGATGCGAACTCAGCCAACCGCTACGGCGTCACGCCACTGTATCTCGCCGCGCTCAACGGCAGCGCCGGAATGATCGAACGGCTGCTCGAGGCCGGCGCCGACGCCAACGAGGTCGGTAACGAGGGTGAGACGGTCCTGATGACGGTCGCCCACACGGGGGTCGTCGCCGCAGCGGATGCGCTGCTGGCGCATGGCGCCCAGGTCGAAGCGCGCGAGAACTGGCACGGCCAGACCGCACTGATGTGGGCGGCGGCCGAAGGCCATCCCGCGATGGTGCAGCGATTGATCGAGGCCGGCGCCGACGTCAACGCACTGTCCAATGTCAGGGAGTGGGAGCGGCAGCGCAGCGACGAGCCGCGCGACAAGTGGCTGCCGCCGGGCGGGTTTTCCGCCCTGCTTTATGCGGCTCGCGAAGGCTGCACCGACTGCGTGCCGGTGCTCGCCGAATCGGGCGCCGACGTCAACCAGACCACGGCCGAGAATATTTCTGCCGTCGCGCTGGCGCTGATCAACGGGCATTACGACACGGCCATGGCGCTGCTCGAAGCCGGCACCGATCCGAACATCTACGACTACACGGGCCGCGGCGCGCTTTATGCTGCAGCCGATTTCAACACGATGCCGATGTCGAACCGGCCGGCACCGAATGTCCTGCCGAACGAGCACTCGGCACTCGATGTCATGCGCCTGGCGCTCGAAAAAGGCGCCGACCCTGACGCACAGCTGATTCGACAGGCGCCCTACCGGGCCAAGCTCGATCGCGGCAACGACACGGTTCTGACGGCCGGCACGACGGCGCTGGTGCGCGCCGCCAAGTCGGCCGACCTGCCCGCCATCGAGCTGTTGCTCGAGCACGGTGCCGATGCGAGCCTCACGACGCGCAACGACGTCAACGCGCTGATGATCGCCGCCGGTCTCGGCAATGCCGAGCAGGACACGACCGGACGCTTCAAGAACGAAGCCGACATTATCGCGACCATCGACATCATGCTCGACCAGGGCCTCGAGATTAATGCTGTCGATAACCGCGGCCGAACGGCGCTGCATGGCGCAGCGCTGCACGGCTTCGACCAGGTCGTTGCCGCGCTCGCCGAACGCGGAGCCGATCTGACGGTCGAAGACCGGGATGGCTTCACGGCGCTCGACACGGCGCTCGGCCTTGCCGGTGGGTTTGGCTTTACCGGCGGCGAGGGCCGCGTTCAGGAATCTACTGTCGCCCTTATCGAACAACTGCTCGAGGACTCAGAGTGAAAGGAAATACCGCTGTCATCGAGGCGCTGAACCGCGTTCTCTACAACGAACTCATCGCGATCAACCAGTACTTTCTGCATTCGCGGATGCTCAAGGACTGGGGCGTCGGCAAGCTCGGCGACTACGAATACAAGGAGTCGATCGACGAGATGAAGCATGCCGACGCGCTGGTCGACCGCATTCTGTTTCTCGACGGGCTACCGAACCTGCAGGATCTCGGCAAGCTGCTGATCGGCGAGGACGTGCGCGAGATCCTCGAGTGCGATCTCAAGCTCGAGCACGCCGCACTGCCTGCGCTTCGGGAAGGCATTGCGCTCTGCGAGCGCGAGGGCGACTACAACTCACGCGAGTTGCTCGAGTCGATTCTCGACAGCGAGGAAGAGCACATCGACTTTCTCGAATCCCAGTTCGACCTGATCGAGCGGATGGGGCTGGAAAACTACGTTCAGCTGCAAAGCTCGCCGGCCGGCGACTGATTGGCGGCGAGCGACTGGTGAACTTCGTTTACGACCTCTGAGGCCGTGTCGAGGCAACGTCCGCAGCGTGCGGGCTTGCCGAGATGGCGATAGATCTCACGCACGCAGCTCAGGCCACTGGCCGCCGCCGCTTCGCGGATTTCGCTTTCGCGATGCCCATTGCAGACGCAAATGTA
>DATCZB010000150.1:0-12716 GCA_036526155.1 Gammaproteobacteria bacterium | reverse complement strand
TCGGTGGTCGCCGTCGGTCATGCGGTAGACGTAGTAGCACTCGCTGGCCTCGCGCTCGAGGACCTGGCGCTCGATGAGTGCCGCGAGGTTGCTCGCTCCGCGCGCATAGACCTCCTCGGCATGTGGGTCCGTGCCCGGCGGCAGGTCGATTTCCGGTCTCGAGATGTGCAAAAAACTCTCGGGCCGGCCGGTCGCAAGTGAACGCGCCTCATCCGTGTCGACGACATCGTAGGGGGGCGCGATCACGGCCTGTGCAGTTTCGCGACGCGGCCGGAGCGCCGCGAACGGGCGAATCAGAGTCTTCATTTCGTCCTGTTACGCGGGTAGGGGTCTGGCCCGGAGATCGTAGGTATCGGCATCCTCGACGACGGCGCTGAACCGGTCGCCAACCTCGATGTCCGGAGCAGGCGGCAAGAATACCCTGCCGTCGATTTCGGGCGCATCTCCGGCCGAACGGCCGATCATCTGGTCGCTTTCGATAGCGTCGATGATCACCTCGATCGTCGTTCCGATTCTCGACTCGAGCCGCGCCCGGCTGATGGCCTGCTGCTCCGTCATCAGGCGATGGTAGCGGGCTTCGGCGACTTCCGGCGGCACGGGATCGGGCAGCTCGTTGGCGGCCGCGCCGCGAACCGGCTCGTAACGGAAGCAGCCGACGCGGTCGAGCTGTGCCTCGTGCAGCCAGTCGATCAGGTACTCGAAATCCTCCTCCGTCTCGCCGGGGAAGCCGACGACGAACGACGAGCGCAGGGCCAGCTCCGGCACCGCGTCTCGCCAGCGGGCAATGCGCTCGAGCGTTTCGGCATCGGCTGCCGGGCGCCGCATCGATCGCAGCACGGACGGGCTGGCATGCTGGAACGGGATGTCGAGGTAGGGCAGCAGCCGGCCCGCCGCCATCAGCGGGATGAGCTCGTCGACGTGGGGATACGGGTACACATAGTGCAGCCGGACCCAGACGTCGAGCTCGCCCAGGGCCTCGCAAAGCTCAGTGATCCGCGCCCTGACCTCGGCGTCGCGCCACTTGCTCGTCGCATACCGGATGTCGGCGCCGTACGCGCTCGTGTCCTGTGCGATCACGATCAGCTCCCGGACGCCCGACCGAGCAAGCGCCTCGGCCTCCTCCAGGACGTCGGCGGCGGGGCGGCTCGCGAGCCGGCCTCTGAGCTTCGGGATGATGCAAAAACGGCAATGATGATTGCAGCCCTCGGAGATCTTGAGGTACGCGTAGTGCCGGGGCGTGAGGCGGATGCCGCCGGGTGGAATGAGGTCGATGAACGGGTCGTGCGGCGGCGCGGCAACGGCATGCACAGCGTCGACCACGGCATCGTAGGCCTGCGGGCCGGTCACGGCGAGCACCCCGGGATGGCGTTCCCGGATCAGATCGGCTTCGCGACCCAGGCACCCGGTCACGATCACCTGTCCGTTCTCGGCCATGGCCTCGCCGATCGCGTCGAGCGACTCGTCCCGCGCCGTGTCGAGGAAGCCGCAGGTATTGACGACGACGACGTCGGCGCCGGCGTAGTCGCCCGCCGTTGCATAGCCCTCGGCTTTGAGCCGGCTCAGGATACGCTCGGAATCGACGAGGGCCTTAGGGCAGCCGAGGCTGACGAAACCGACTTTGGGTCCTGAATTCATCGCGGCATTATCGCGTTCGGCTTCTGCGCCAGCAATCGCGGCCGGGATTGCCGTGCCGCCGTGCTCGGCTGTCCGCCCGCGAGTCGCATCGATTCGTACAAGGATTATGTGAAGTGCTCGGGACGCGCTGACGAGCGGCCGAATGCCCCGGCCTGCGGGTATGAGCGCGTGATAAGCCTCACAGCAAAAATGGCCTCATTCTGGTGCAATGACGACTTTCCGGGCCACGCCTCAGGCAACGAATTTCCCAGGATGAGCAAGGAATCGAGCAGCGCACCAACTCGTGCCGACAGCGTCGGGCGCAGCCTGCGATTCATTGATGAATTCCTGCGGCGCGGGTCGTCGAAGAAGCTGACCGGCCTGGTCCTGGCAAAGCTCGACGCATTCAACCGGATCGGCTCCACTTTCGGCGAGGCCAGAACGACCAGGTTCTGCGATCAGTACGCCGAGGAACTGCGCTCGATCCTGCCGCCGAAGACGCCCGTCATCAGGTTATCGGAGCGCCGTTTCGCGATTCTTCTGGCGCTCGACTCGATCACGACCATCATCGATGTGGCTTCGCGGCTGGCGGAGGAGCACCCGCCGCAGTTCAAGCGTCGCGGCCATGCGCTGTTCGTCGATCTGACCCTGGGCGTGGCCGTGTACCCGACCCATGCCGATTCGGCTGACAGCCTGTTTCGGCGCGCTGAGCTCGCGCTGAACGAAGCGGCAGCCAAGGACCTCAACTTCGAGATCTACCGTCCTGACGCAACCCAGCAGCAGGCGGCGCTGTGGAAATTCTCCAGCGATCTCGAGCGCGCGGTTAAGACGGAAGGCATCGAGATCTACATGCAGCCCAAGACCCGCGTCGCGGACGGAGCGTTCATCGGCGCGGAGGTGCTGGTCCGCTGGCGCCACGAGTCGGGCCGGCTCATCCTGCCGGGTGAATTCGTTCCGCTGGCCGAAAGATCCGGCAGCATCGTGCCGCTGACCTGGCTCGTGTTCGACAAAGTCGCCGAGCTCGTCAAGGGCTGGGCGATATTCGAACGCGAGCTCAAGATCGCAGTCAACGTGTCGGCTCGTGTGATCGACCATACGGATTTCGGTCCGAGGCTGGACGCGCTGACCAAGGCTTTGCGGGGCAGTGGCGTGGGTCTGATCCTCGAGCTCACCGAGGAAAGCCTGATCTCCAATTACGGCTCGGCGCCCGCCCGCCTGACGAAGATTCGCAAGGCCGGCGTCGAGATCGCGATCGATGATTTTGGCAAGGGCTACTCGTCGTTGAGCTATCTCAAGGACATTCCGGCCACCGAAATCAAGATCGACAAGTCCTTTATCTCGAATGCGCCGACCGACAAGAAGGATCAGCACATCATCAGGGCCGCCATGGAGCTCGCCCGCGCTTTCGGCATGCGTGTCGTCGCAGAGGGCGTCGACAATGCCGACGTGATGCGAACGCTCAAGGATCTGGGTTGCGATCTGGCCCAGGGGTTCTTCATCGCCCGGCCGATGCGCGCGGAGCTGCTGCTGGAGTGGGCGAGGGGTTACGAGAGCTCGGCTACAGACAGGATGCTGGCTCACGTGGTTGACGAGGAGGCCGCGGAAGCCTGAGCCGACCGTCTCGTTCCCGAGACGATAGAATGTGCCATCCAAAGCTTTGATGGCCGCTACTGATCCATGCGCCTCGCGCTCGACTTCATCTACCTGCTCGGTTTCCTGCTCGCGTCACCGTGGCTGGCTTATCGGGCGTTCAGGAGCGGAGGCTGGAGGGATTTCCCGGTCCGGCTCGGTTTCCTGTCTCCAACTGCCGGGGTGGTCTGGCTGCACGGGTCGTCGGTGGGCGAAGTCCGCTTGCTCGAGCCCCTGATTCGGCTGCTCGAGCAGCACGGCGCGAAGCTGGCTATCAGCAGTCATACGGTCACGGGAGTGCACTCGGCGCAGCGAGCCTACCCGGATCACTTCGTATTTCGATTTCCGCTGGACCTTTCGTTCGTGCAGCGGCGTTTGCTCGATAAGCTCGATCCGAGGCTCATCATCGTCGTCGAGTCGGACCTCTGGCCGAATCACCTGCTGGCTGCGAGGCGCCGGGGTGTGCCCGTTGCCGTCGTCAACGCCAGGTTGTCGGATCGGTCGTTCCGGTTGCATCGCTGGTCCCGCATCGTTCCGCGCGCGCTCAGCGGTGTGGCCCTGGTCGCGGCGCAAACTGCGGAGCATGCGACCCGGTTCCGCGGGCTCGGTGTGCAGGCCGAGCGAATCGTCGTTACCGGCAATATGAAATACGACCTGACCGCCGACTCGAATGAATCCGCTCAACGTTCCGCATTGCGGCGACGACTCGGTTACGCGGACGATGCCTGCGTGATCATTGGCGGCAGCCTGCATCCCGGGGAAGACGAGGATCTGGTCGCCGCGTTTGCGAGCTTGCTGACTCGGCAGCAAGCCGTGCGGCTCATCGTCGTCCCGCGCTATCCGCAGAGCGCGGCCGAGGTCATGCAGCGTATCGATCGAGCCGGTTTTGCGCCGATTGCCAGGAGCGCGATCGACGACAACTCGGACTGCTCAGTCGGCGCCCGAGATATCGTCGTCGTCGATACGATCGGTGAGTTGCGCAAGTTCTACGCTGCGGCCGATATCGCCTTCGTCGGCGGCAGTTTGTATTACCGCGGCTCGAACAAGGGCGGGCACAATCTCATGGAGCCTGCGATTCTGGGCCTGCCAGTCCTGTTCGGACCGCATAACTTCAGTTTTCGGGAAACCGTCGCCGATTTGCTGGCGGCGGATGCGGGCGTTCTGGTCCGGAATCGCGACGACCTCGCTGCGGCCCTGCATCATCTCGTGGCCTCGAGCGACGCGCGGCAGGACATGGGGCGACGGGCGCGCCAGGTCGTGCTGGACGGCCGGGGCGCGTCGGGGCGCAACTTCGAGCTGCTTTTGCCGCTGCTCGAGGCGGCTTCCGGTTGCAGCACCCACCCTCAACAAGCAAAATGCCGCCACCAGCCTCAAACCCAAGCTGTTAATGAGTAAGAAGCACGTCGCCGTTGGCGACATCGAATGCGGCGCGGACGGATTGTTCCTGATCGCCGGGCCCTGTGTCATCGAGGCTGAAGATCTCATGATGCGAACGGCGGAGCGTCTGAAGGCCATTTCGGGCGAGCTCGGCATCCCGGTGATATTCAAGAGCTCGTTCTCCAAGGACAATCGCAGCTCGCTCGAGTACTACCAGGGTCCGGGCCTCGACGAGGGCCTGAAGATACTGGACAAGGTCAAGCGGAGCTTCGAGCTCCCGCTGCTGACCGATATCCACTATCCCACGCAGGCAGCGCCCGCGGCCGAGGTCGTCGACGTCCTCCAGATTCCGGCCTATCTCTGCATGCAGACCGAGCTCGTCGTTGCCGCGGCCATGACCGGCGCCGTCGTCAATATCAAGCACGGGCAATTCATTGCGCCAGACAACATGTCTAAACCCGTGAAAAAGATCGAAACGTCCGGCAACGACAAGATCATCCTGACCGAGCGTGGCTACACGTTCGGCTACAACGATCTGATCGTCGATCCGCGCGCCTTCATGCTGCTCGGGCAAATCGGTTACCCGGTGGTTTTCGATATCACGCACACGATCCGCAAGTACGGTATACCGAGCAAGGATCCGCGCGGCGGCAATCGGGAATTCCTGTCCGTGCTGGCGCGAGCCGGTGTCGCGGCGGGAGTCGATGGCATTTTCATCGAGGCGCATCCCACGCCGCCGGAGGCGCTGTGCGACGCGGCGAGCCAGTATTATCTGGACGATCTCGCGGATTTCGTGCGGCCGCTAATAGAAATACACGATCTGGTGCGGCATCAGTCCGTGCACTGAGGGGAGTGAATGGATCTCTATCTTGATTCGGTTGATTTCGCAGAAATCGAGGCGGCGCTCGAGTTCGGTTTCGTAAAGGGTTTGACCACGACGCCGACCTTCATGCATCGGCATGGAATCACCGACATTGACGGCGCGATCGTCAAGCTCTCCAAGATCGTTCCCGAGTTGCAGGTGGAAGCGCTCGGAGAGACGCCCGACGCGATCCTGGCGGAGGCCGAGCGCATTCTGAAGCTGCCGCTCGAGTCCGAGCCCGTGTTCAAGGTTCCGATCTCGAATGCCGGCGTGACGGCTTGCCACCGGCTGACGGCGGCAGGTCATCGCGTCAACGTGCACCTGATTTACACGCTGAATCAGGCTTACATGGCAATGGAGGCGGGCGCGGCCTTCGTTTGCCCGCTGGCGGGCCGCCTGCAGGACCAGGGTCACGACGCGATCCGGCTCTACGAGCAGTGTGTCGAAGCCATCGATCGCTACGGTTACGACTCGAAGGTCATGTTTTCCTCGGTCCGCTACCCGGAGCACGTGAGGCAGGCCATGCTGGCCGGCGTTCACGTCTGCACGGTTCCGTTCAAGGTCATGCAGCGACTTTGCGAGAACACGCTGACCGAGGTCGGCACGCAGCAGTTCCGCGAGCACACGGCACTGATGACGATGCGGGTCGATCAGGTCATCCGGCCGGAGAATCCGGTCTGCGCCGCAAGTGAGACGCTCAAGGGCGCGATGGTCGAGATGACGGAGTCGCGACTCGGCGCCGTCACCGTCGTCGACGATCAGGGCTCGGTGGTAGGCATCTTCACGGACGGCGACCTGCGGCGGAAGCTGCAGTCGGAAGGCCGCGAGATACTCGACATGCCGCTGTCCGAGGTCGGTTTCAGCGAGAACCCCGTGACCGTGTCGCGCGCATCTCTGCTCGACGACGCCGTCAGGCTGATCAAGGAAAACGAAGTCGACAGTGTCGTCGTCGTCGACGACACTGCGCCGTGTGGGGTCCTCGATATTCAGGATCTCGTCAAGCTCGGGCTGCTCGGTCACGAGCACCTCTGACAGGCGGTCTCCGGCGTGCGCCTCTGGTCGATCGCCGCTTACCTGCTCCTGCCGTATGCTGTCGTCGGGCTGATCTGGCGCGGCCTGCGCTATCCGGCCTACTGGCGGCGCTGGCCGGAGCGATTCGGTTTCATGCGGCCCGTCAGGGGCGAGCGAGTCGTCTGGGTCCATGCGGTATCGGTCGGCGAGGTACGATCTTCGGCGCCTCTCGTGCGGGCGATTGCCGACCGGTTGCCACGGCATCGCATCCTGGTGACGACGATGACGCCGACCGGTTCGGAACAGGTGGCGAAGCTCTTCGGCGAGCGCGTGTTGCACCGCTATCTGCCCTACGACACGCCGGACGCCGTCGCGAGATTTCTCGATCGTATCCGACCCGAGCTTGCGATCATCGCCGAGACCGAGTTCTGGCCGAACCTGTTTCACGCCTGTGTCAGGCGCGGCATCCCGCTGCACATCGTCAACGCGAGGATGTCCCTGTCCTCGTTTCGGGCCTACTTGCTGGCCGGCCGCGCCGTTCGGTCGATGTTCGCCTCGGCCGATCTGATTTGTGCCCAGACTTCACTCGACGCGCAGCGCCTGCGCAATCTCGGCGTGGACGACCGGTTGCTGACGGTGACCGGCAACCTCAAGTTCGACGTCGAGCCGCCGGCGACGGTGGCCGAGGAGGCGCGACAGCTGCGGCGGCAATGGGGCGAGTCCCGACCCGTGCTGATCGCCGCGAGCACGCACCAGGGCGAGGAGACACGAATCCTGACGGCTTTCGCGGACCTCAGGCAGCGCTATCGGGATCTGCTGCTCGTCCTCGTGCCGCGCCACCCTGAACGATTCTCGACCGTTGCGAGACTGTGCCGACGCCGGGGCTTCACGGCGGCACGGCGCAGCATGCACAGCGGTGATCTGCCGGCTGCCGTCAGCGTCGTCGTCGGTGACACGATGGGCGAGCTGCACAGGCTGTACGCCGCGTCGGACGTTGCCATCATTGGCGGCAGCTTCGTCCGCCACGGCGGCCAGAATCCGCTCGAGGCCTGCATGGTAAGTGTGCCCGTGATCTTTGGTCCGCACATGTTTCATTTCGAGGAGATCAGCGCGCTGACTCTGGAGCGCGGCGCCGGGCGACAGGTGCCGGATGCCGCCGCGTTGGTCGACGCCGTTGCGCTCTATCTCGACCAGCCGGAGCTCCGACGCGCCGCCGGACGATCGGCCCGGGCGCTGATCGAGGACAACCACGGTTCGCTCGAGGCGACGCTCGCGGCAATGAGCCGGCAGCTTGCGTCGACGGCCGCCGCGGCCGGCCGGGTCGAGGATGCAGCCGATTCGCCGGCCTAGCCAGCGATCGGCCGTTTCTGGCTGCGGCGGAGCGCTGCGGCATGTTGTGCTGGGCCTTGGCCTTGCGGCTGTCAGTCAGTCAGTTCTGGCCTACGGGTCTCAAGGCCACCTGATCGCCGGCCGCGCCGCGGAGCCGTTGCTCTGCGAGCAGGCGGCGCGGGCCGTCGAGGAACTCGTTCCGGGCGAGGATCTTGGCGAGATTGGCCTCTGGGCAGACCGGATCCGCTCGGATTCAGGCTATGCCGACAGCGCGCCGTGGCATTACATGAATATCCCTGACGACGTCCGCATCGAGGATTTCGCGCATCCGCCGGAGCGCGATGTGCTCTGGGCGATCGGGCATTTTTCCGGGCAGCTCGGCGACCCCGAGCTCGGGGACCGTGACCGTGCCGAGGCGCTGAAGTTTCTGGTTCACTTCGTCGTCGACATTCACCAGCCGTTGCATGTCGGCCTCGCCGAGGATCGCGGCGGGAACTCGGTTCGTATCCTGTACCGCGGCGAGGGGGAAAACCTGCATCGGTTCTGGGATACGCTTGCCGTGCAGTCGGCCGGTCTCGACATTGCCGACTACGTCAGGGCCCTGGCCGACGATATCGGCCAGAGCCGCGACGCCCGGCCGCTGGACCCGGCTGTCTGGGCCGCCGAGAGCCAGCGCTTGCGGCCGCAGGTCTACGAGTTTGGCCGCCGCGGCCAGGAGTTGCCGGACACCTACGTCGAGCTTGCTTCGAGGATCACTCGCGAGAGGCTGGGCCAGGCTGCCGTCCGCCTCGCGGCGACGCTCAACGCCGTCTTCTCGTGTGACTGACGAGATGCCGGTCCGGGCGCGAGCCCGGGCCAGGCGGTCGCCTGCCGCTGTATTTATTCTGTTCTGAGCGCGTCCAGCGGCTCGAGCGCCGCCGCGCGGCGAGCCGGCAGCACGCCGGCCAGGAGCCCGATGAGGATTGCGATGACCTCGGCAATGCCGACGTACAGCGCCGACAGCTGAAGCGGCAGCCCGGGTATCGCGATCTGGGCAATGAAGACGACCAGAAACCCGATCGCGAGCCCGAGCAATCCGCCCAGGCCCGACAGCAGCATCGCTTCGCTCAGAAAGAACTGCGCGATGCGCCGGCGCGTGGCCCCGATGGCCCGTAACAAACCGATCTCGGACGTACGCTCGCGCACGGCGATGGTCATGATCGTGAAAATGCCGACACCGCCGACGAGCAGCGAGATGCCACCGAGCGCCGCGACGCCCAGCGTCAGCACATCGACGATCGAGCCGAGCACTTCCAGCATCTGCTGCTGGGTTACGATCGTGAAGTCCTCGGAGCCATGCCGCGCCACGAGGATGCGCGTGATGCCCGCGACGACCTCGTCGACGGGGGCGTTCTCGGCGTAGAGCACGTCGATCTCGTGCAGCCCTTCGCGGTCGAAGAGCTCGAGCCCGCGAGCCGCCGGTATGTATACCGAGTCATCGAGATCGAAGCCGAGCATTTGCCCCTTCGCCTCCATGACGCCGACAACCTGAAAGCGCGCGCCGCCGACCCGGATGCGATCGCCGAGCGGGTTGGCGTCGTCGTAAAGTTCCTGATAGACAGTTGCGCCGATGACGGCGATCGGGCGGGCGCGTTCGAGATCGTCGGGCGGGAGAAATTCGCCGCTCGCGACCGCAAACCTGAAGGCCTGATCGAACTCCGGCCCGACGGCGAACACGTTGACCGTCCGTTCGCGGCCTTGCGCTTCGATCGAGGCTGATCCCGAAACCACCGGTACCGAGTGCAGCACGTAGGGGGCGCGCTCGATCGCCTCGGCGTCCGCCAGGCTCAGGGGCCGGATCGAATTGATTACGCTCGAGGATACGCCGAGCGTGTTGGCCTTGCCGGGCTGGATGCCGAGCGTGGTCGTGCCGAACTGCGTGAACTGGTCGATGACATAGCGGTTGACGCCTTCACCTACGGACGTCAGCAGGACGACGGCAGTGACGCCGATCCCGATGCCGAGCGCGGTCAGGATGCTGCGCATGCGATGGGCTGCGATCGATTGGGCCGTAAGACGAAAGAGATCGGCACGCAGCATGGTGTTTACTTCGTCAAAGCCTCGACGGGATCGAGGCGGGCGGCGCGGCGCGCCGGCAGGATGCCGAAGAGCAGACCGCTGGCGACAGCGACGCCGCAAGCGGCAAGCGCGGCCCAACCCGGTGCCTGGAAGTCGATGATCGGGTAGACCGTGCGCAGTGCGAAAGAGGCCGCCTCGCCGACGCCATAACCGATCGCCGCCCCGAGCAGCGACAGGCTGCTGGCTTCGGCGAGGAACAACAGCAGGATCTGGCGCCGGCTTGCGCCGAGCGCCTTGAGCAGACCGACCTCGGCAGTCCGTTGCGAAACGGCGACGAGCATGACGTTCATGATCAATATGCCGGCCACCACGAGGCTGATTCCGGCGATGGCGGCGAGCGCCGCCGTGACGACGCCGAAGATGTCATCGAAGGTCGACAGGATCGCGTCCTGCGTGATCACGGTAAAATCCTCGATGCCCTGATGTCGCCGCTTGACGATGTCGATGATTTCGCGTCGCGCTCGTTCCATCTGCGACGCCTCGGTCGCCTCGACGAAGATGCGGAACACGGCGGGTGTGTTGAAGATCTGCTGCGCGTTGGCGACCGGGACCACGATCACCTCGTCCGTGTCGAACGGGCCCGTCATGCCGGCCTGGGCCAGCACGCCGACGACGCGGCAGCGGGTCTCGCCGATTCTGACCCACTCGCCGACCGGCGGGCGATTGTCGAATAGCTCCGACGCGACGACGCTTCCGAGCACGCAGACAGGCGACAGGACATCGAGATCGGTATCGGGCAGAAAACGTCCCGACCTGAGCTCCCAGCTCTGGATGTCCTTGAACGCGGCATTGGCGCCGATGACGGTCGTTTCCCGTTCCCGGGAGCGCCACGATACGGCACCGCCGCCGATGACGAGCGGCGCGACGCGATCGACGTAAGCGCTGCGGCTGATCGCGATCGTGTCGTCTAGGGTCAGATCCCGGCCGGTCTCGCCAATCAGCATCCCCTGCAGGCCGGCACCGGCCGTATCGGAGCGCCCGGGCAGCATGATCAGCAGATTCGTGCCGAGGCTTGCGAACTCACCGCTAATGTAGCGTCGTGCGCCTTCGCCGACCGAGGTCAGCGTGATCACGGAGGCGACACCGATGGAAATCGCGAGCAGCAACATCGACGAGCGCAGCGGATAGCGGCGCACGGCCTGACCGGACAGCCTTATCACGTCGGCCGTTCTCATGCGGGCACGCTCCGGTTGTCGAACGATATGCGGCCGTCCTTCATCCCGATCTGGCGCTTCGCCCTGCCGCCGAGATTCGCATCGTGGGTGACAACGAGCACGGCCAGGCCGTTGGCGTTGAGGTCTTCGAGGATGGCGACGATCTCCCTGCCCGATTTCGAGTCGAGATTGCCGGTCGGCTCGTCGGCAAGCAACACGCTGGGCTGCATGACGATCGAGCGGGCGATCGCGACTCGCTGGCGTTCGCCGCCCGAAAGCTGGTCCGGTCGGTGCGACATGCGCGGGCCGAGTCCAACGCTCTCGAGCATTTCGGTCGCGTGTCCCCGGCGCACGCGGGGTTGTTGGCCCGCGAGCAGCATGGGCAGCTCGACGTTCTCGAGCGCCGTCATTCTGGAGATCAGATGAAACGACTGAAAAATGAAACCGATCTGCTGCTGACGCAGGGTCGCCAGCGCGTCGTCGTCGAGCTCGGCCACGTTCCTGCCGGCCAGCTCGTAGGTTCCGGCGTCGGGGCGGTCGAGCAGGCCGATGACATTCAGCAGCGTCGACTTGCCGGATCCCGACGGTCCCATGATCGAGATGTACTCGCCGGCCTCGACGTCCAGGTCGACGTGATCGAGGGCGTGCACGACCGCGTCACCCACGGAGTAATCGCGGCAGATTCCACGTAGGCGCAGCATCACGATGCTCCGCGCTACTCCGGCGCGACGCTCGCGCCGTCCTCGACTCCCTCGCGGTCGACGGTGCTGACGACCCGGTCGCCCTCGCTCAGGCCGCTGGTGATCTCGGCGAATTCCCAGTTGGAGACGCCGACGCCAATTGCGCGGTCCGTGATCGTGCCGGTGGCCGCGTCATAGACGAAGACGCGATTGCCGTCGTGGATGACGGCCGAGGGAACCCTCAGAACGTTCTCGCGACTGTCGAGGATGACCTCGACATCGGCGCTGTATCCCGGCAACAACAGGCCATCCTCGGGGTCGTCGAACTCGGCCTCGATCTCCACTGTTCGCGCCTGTCGTTCCTGGTCCAGGACGTACGGTGCTATCCGCCGCACATGGCCGGGAAAGCTGCGGTCTGCGAAGGCGTCGAGGTTGATTCGGGCCGTCATCCCGGTGCGAATCAGCGGCGCGTCGATCTCGTCGATCGGCGCGCTGATATAGAGGCAGGACGAGTCGATCAGGTCGACCGTGGGCGGGGTCGGCACGCCAACCGGAGACGGCGTGACGAATTCGCCGAGCTCGCCGTTGATTTCGGCGATGACTCCGGCAAAGGGCGCGCGCAGCTGCGTCTTCTCGAGCTGAGCCCGGACCACATCGACCCTGGCATCGCTCACTTCGGCGTTGACCTCGGCTGCGGCACAACCGGCCGCCGTGGATTCGGCACGGCCCTCTGCCTGATCGGCGCGTTCGACCGACACGGCTCCCTCGATCAGCAGGGCCGACAGGCGATCCGCTTCGCGGCGTGCGACGTCGGCCGTGACGCAGGCCTCCTGGGTGCGGGCGAGAGCTGCCCGGGCCTCACGTCGGGCTTGCTCGAGTTGCGCCTTGATGTCTTCGTTCCAGAGCTCGAGCAAAAGCTGGCCGGCCTCGACCCGCGACCCG
>DATCZB010000149.1:0-4023 GCA_036526155.1 Gammaproteobacteria bacterium | reverse complement strand
GGCGGAATTGCTGGATCTGTCCAACGCGCCGCTGCCGCTCGCCGAGCTGCATGGCGGGCTTTGCGGGGTGATTTGCTCGAGTGGGCGTGAGGCTGCCTCACGCTGGCTGGACAGCCTGCTCGACGATTGCGCGGGGGACCCTGAGACCTTGTCCCGGCTTGCCAAGGAGCTCGACGAACTTCGCAGCGAAACCTGGCAAGCACTGACCGGACTGTCGATGGAGTTCGTTCCGCTGCTGCCCGACGATGACGACAGCATCGATGATCGCGCCGAGGCGCTGGGGCTGTGGTGCCACGGGTTCCTGTCGGGACTGGTGGTTGGCGGGATCGACCTTCGTGCCGGCACCGAGATTCTCTCGACACAGCTCGTCGAGGTGGTCCAGGATTTTGCGGAAATCAGTCAGGCTGGCGCCGATGCCGAGGAGATCGAGGATCCCGATCTCGGCGACAACTCGCTCGTCGAGCTCGTCGAATTCGTCCGGGTTGGCACGCAGTTTGCGTTCGAGGAATTGATTCCGGACGCCCGGACGACGCGAGTCCTGCATTAAGCGTAAGCGGGGCAAGGTATCGTGAACGTCACCGAGTTTGCGCGTCGGCGCCGCCACCTCATGGAAGCGATCGGGGCCGGCGGGATCGCCGTGCTGCCCGCGGCAACCGAAAAGGTGCGCAGTCGCGACACGCTATTCGACTACCGGCCCGACAGCGATTTCTATTACCTGACCGGCTTTGTCGAGCCGGAGGCTGTCGTCGTTCTCGTCCCCGGCCGGCCGGAAGGGCAGTTTCTGCTGTTCTGCCGCGACCGGGACCCGGAGCGGGAGCTATGGGACGGCAAGCGGCTCGGACCAAAAAACGCAATCGAGGCGCTCGGCTGCGACGATGCGTTTCCGATCACAGATCTGGAGGACATTCTCCCCGGGCTGCTCGAGCGGAGCGAACGCGTCTATTACTCGATGGGCATCTCACCCGATTTCGACCATCGGCTCCTGGGCTGGATCAACGATCTCAATGCGAAACGGCAGAGCCGGCATGCGCCGAACGAGATCGTAGCGCTCGATCATCTGCTGCACGAAATGCGCCTGTTCAAGAGCCGGGCCGAAACGGCTGTGATGAGCAAGGCGGCCAAGATAGCGGTCAGTGCGCATCGGCGGGCAATGCAGGCCTGTCAGCCCGGCATGCGCGAATATGAGCTGGAAGCCGAGTTCCTGCATGAGTTCCGGCGCCACGGGGCTGAGTGTTCCTATCTGCCCATCATCGCCGCCGGTGAAAACGCGTGCGTGCTGCACTACCGTGCGGGCGACGCCGTGCTCGAGGATGGCGAGCTGGTCCTGATAGACGCCGGCTGCGAATTCGAGATGTACGCGTCGGATATCACGCGGACGTTTCCCGTCAACGGCACGTTTACCGAGCCGCAGCGGGAGCTGTATGAGATCGTGCTCGAGGCGAATCAGGCCGCCACGGAGCAGGTTGTGCAAGGCAATCACTGGAACGACCCGCACGAGGCCGCGGTCAAGGTCGTTACGCGGGGCTTGCGGTCGCTCGGGTTGATCTCGGGCCGATTGCCCACGCTGATCAGGGAAGGTGCATACAAGGATTACTTCATGCACCGGACCGGTCACTGGCTCGGGATCGACGTGCACGATGTCGGCGATTACAAAGTCGACGAGCAGTGGCGCATGCTCGAGCCCGGCATAACGATGACGATAGAGCCCGGCATCTATGTTGCGCCCGGCGCGCGCGGCAAAGCGCGGCGCTGGCGCGGGATCGGCATTCGCATCGAGGATGATGTTGTCGTGACCCGCCAGGGCCCCCGTGTCCTGACGACGGGCCTGCCGACGTCCGTCGACGAGATCGAGGCCTTCATGGCCTGACGATGATGCAGGACGCAAGCCGGCTCGATTGCGATGTGCTCATCGTTGGCGGCGGCCTGGTCGGGTCGCTGCTCGCGAACGCTTTGTCCGGGTTGCCGCTCGACGTCGTGCTGGTCGAAGCCCGGAGTGTTCATACCCTGTCGCAGCCGAGTTTCGACGGTCGTGCCACCGCGCTCGCGAACGGTTCCCAGCGTGTCCTCGAGCAGCTCGGGCTGTGGGATGCGATCCGCCCTGAGGCGCAGCCGATTCGGCACATCCATATCGGCGAGCGCGGGCGATTCGGCGCCGCGCGCATCAGCGCCAAAGAAGAGGGCGTGCCGGCCCTGG
The DNA here is from genome assembly GCA_036526155.1 of Gammaproteobacteria bacterium. GTDB lineage: Bacteria > Pseudomonadota > Gammaproteobacteria > Steroidobacterales > Rariloculaceae > DATCZB01. The sequence continues at coordinate 1,829 of DATCZB010000149.1, read as the reverse complement.
GCTTCACGGTCGAGAACCGCGTGCTCGGCACCGCGCTCCGGGATCCGCTGATGGGCAAGTCCGCGTTTCGCTGTCTGTCGCCGGCAAAGGTCGTCGAATTCAGTCAGGCGGCCGACGCGACCGAGGCGCGTATCGAGTCGGTTGACGGTCAGGTCTCGGTTCGCGCCAGGCTGACGGTCGCCGCGGACGGAGCAAGATCGGCGCTGCGCGATGCGCTCGGGATCAGCGCGCGCATCGACGATTACGGGCAGCAGGCCGTTATCGTGAACTGCACGACGCAGGAAGCCCACCGCTCAAGAGCCTTCGAGCGGTTCACGCCCGAGGGCCCGCTCGCCGTCCTGCCGCTTACCGGTGACCGCGTTGCCATCGTCTGGACGCTTCCGACCGAGCGTGCGCGGTGGGCGCTGGCGCTGGCGGAGAACGAGTTCCGGGTGGCGTTGCAGGATGCGTTCGGATTCAGGCTTGGCCGATTCGAACGTATAGGCAGGCGCGAAGCTTACGCCTTGCAGCGAGTCCGTAGTGATGACGTCATTCGTGAACGCGCGGTGCTTATCGGCAATGCCGCCAATGCGCTGCATCCGGTTGCCGGGCAGGGGTTCAATCTCGCTGTGCGCGATGCGGCCGCGCTCGCGGAGATCATCGCGGGCGCTGCGAGTGCCGGCCCCGCCGATGCAGGGCGTCCGGAATTGCTGGATGAATACCGTCGCTGGCGAGCGGATGATCAGCGCAAGCTCGCCGGGTTCACGCATGCGCTGGTCCGGGGGTTCGGCGCCGAAGTCCCGGGTCTGAACAGCTTGCGCAGCATCGGACTGATGGCATTCGACTTGCTCCCGGGCGGCAAGTCGCTGCTGGCCAGACACACGATGGGGCTGGCCGGTCACGTCCCCCGGCTCGCCCGGCACCTGGATCTGGTTTGATGGTGCGCCGTCGTCGGTTCGAGGTGATCGTGGCGGGCGCGGGCCCGGTCGGATTGCTCTTCGCCCTGCGCATGGCCCGCCTCGGCCCGGGACAGGATCTGCACCTGCGCATCATCGATGCCCATGCCCCCGACGGCTGGCGCCAGGACGACGTCGACGCGCGGGTCTACGCCTTGTCGCGAGAATCGCAGCGGCTGCTTGGTGATTCGTGGGCAGGGCTGGAATCGCGGCGCGTGTCACCTTATCGGCGCATGCATGTCTGGGAGGGCGATGCGCCATTCGGCAACAGCGCAATTACGTTCGACTCGGCAGACATCGGCGAGCCCGATCTCGGGCACATCGTCGAGGACCGGCTGATTCGAAGCGTGTTGCTCGACGAGCTGTCGAGGACGGATGTCGAGATGACGTTTGGCGTCAGCGTGGAGACGCTCTGCCCCGGCGAAAAGTCGATCGAGCTCGGGTTGAGCGACGGCAGGGCCGTGACAGCCGACCTCGTCGTCGGCGCGGACGGGACGAATTCGAGAGTCCGCGCGGCCATCGGAATCGACGCGATTCGCAAGGATTATGTTCAACGCGCGATCGTCGCCCATGTCGTGACCGAAAAAGATCATAACGAGACAGCCTGGCAGCGATTTCTGCCCGCAGGCCCGGTGGCCTTCCTGCCGCTGTCCGACGGTCGAAGCTCGATCGTCTGGACCAACTCCAATAGCGCAGCGGATCGTCTGCTGGATGCCGATGACGCTGAATTCCTGTCCGCGCTCCAGCAGGCGAGTGCCGATGTCCTCGGCCGGCTCGGGCCATGCACGCGGCGGTTCGCGTTTCCGCTCGCCCTGTCTCACGCCGTCCGATACACGCGCGACCGCGTCGCGTTGATTGGCGATTCCGCCCACGCGGTTCATCCCCTGGCCGGGC
>DATCZB010000148.1:0-10212 GCA_036526155.1 Gammaproteobacteria bacterium | reverse complement strand
CTCTATCCAGCTGAGCTACGGGCGCGACGGCAACGATTATACGCGCCGCGCTACTTGCTGTACTCGCTGAACTTCTCGAGGCCGTCGGCCGGCGGCAGCCACTCGGCGCGTGAATCCCAGAATATTGCGCCTTCCGGCGCGATTCCCGGATCGGAATCAACGGTGCCAGCCGGAATCAGATAGGCCTTCCCGTCGAGCGCCTGGCGCGGCACGGGCGAGCCGCATCTGCCGCAAAAACAGTTGCCAAACCGCGCACCCTCGAGGTCGAAGCGCTTGACGCCCTCCTCGCCCTGGACCCAGCTGAAGACTGCCTCGGGCACGAAAATGTTGGCCGCGTGTGCTGTCCCGCGAACCTTGCGGCAGCGCGAGCAGAAGCAGTAGCGATAGGCGAGATACTCAGGCTCGTACTCGAACCTGACGTCACCGCAAAAACAGCCGCCAGTGATCTTTTTCGGTTGGCTTGTCATGACCGGCTATCGTAACGGGAGTCCCGTCATTCGTATACACTGCGTGGATGCTCGATTCTCAGCGCCAAGACGACGGCAGATCCCGGCTCACCGAAGCACAGGCGCGCTTCGAGGACCTCAATGCGGATCTCATTCTCAAGGCTCGATCCGTGCTCAACCGGATTGTCTCGAGCCCCGAGGTTCACCCCAGGCTCATCAATACGCTGTCGATGCTCGAGCATATGGGCAGCCACAAGATCATGGCCACGCAGCATGGCCATGCCATCGATCAGGCGACGCTCAGGCATCTGGCCGAGGAGTGTCACCACGCCTTTTTCATGAAGCGTCAGGCCGAGAAGGCGGCCGGCCGTCGCCTCGAATATGAACCCCGGGATCTGCTGGCGCCTGCGTCGGCACGAATGTACTTTCAGCGGCTCGAAGCGTCGATGGCCCGCCGGCTCGAGCAGGAAGGCAGCGCCGGCGCCGCCTATCTGTACATGTCGATGATCATCGAATTCCGGGCCGTCTGGTTCTACACGCTGTATCAGCATGCGCTCGACCGGTTCGATCATCCTATGTCGCTGAAGCGACTGCTTGGCGAAGAACAGAACCATCTCACGGCAATGGCCGAGCGCCTGGACCATACTGGCGAGTTGAGTGACCCCAGAATCGATGCCTTCATCTCTGAAGAGCATCAGCTTTTCAGCCGGTTTCTGGATTCGCTGCAACGACACCTTAATTAAGGAGCAAGCGTCATGTTCAAGCCGGCCCCGCTCGTCGCCGTGGCTATCGCTTTGCTGCTCTTGGTATCGCCATTCGCAATCGGCAGCTTCACCGAGAGCGGTTTACGTGAGCAAATAGAAAACTACAACCAGAATCCCTCGATCTCGGCCAGCGTCGAGAGCTACGAACGCGGCTGGTTCGACGCTACGGCGCGGATTCGGTTTGGCTTCGCGGACTCGGTGCTCGAGCAGTTCCCGATCGGCGAGCCCAGCTTGCCGGTTGCAGCGATGCTCCAGGGGCTGGAGATTCCCATCGTTGTCGAGGTGGCGCACGGCCCGATCCTGACGCGAAACGGTTTCGGCCTCGGCACCGCAGCAATCAGAGCCTACATCGATCCGGAGTCGCCGATGGTCGCAATTGCCGAGAACCTGCTCGGCTTGCCCTACCTGTTCGAATTCCGGGGTCGCGCAGGCTTTGGCACCGGATTCCGCTTCGAAGGCGAGATCCCGGGCGCCGAGACTGCCTTCGAGGATTTGAGCTACTCGTTTTCGGGACTCGAGTACTCCGGCCGGGCCCGTAACGGCGACACCGAGCTCGAAGCATCGACCGACAACCTGTCGATACAGAGCCCGTTCTTCAGCGCAATTCTGCAATCGCTCGCCATGCAGTACGACTATGACTACCGCCCGGACCAGATCGCTTTGGCGAACGGCGAATTCTCGATCGCCAACGTTACCGCGACGAATCCGCTGCTCGGCGCAGCGCCGTTGTTCGCGGGCAGTGATCTTCTGATCACCGTCGTTTCGGACGAGAACGATGCCGGCACGCACATCGACGCGTCAGTTGTCTATGGCGCAGGGAGCCTCGAGGTCGCTGACCTCATCGCGATCAACGACGCAGCCATCGGGATCAACGCCAGCCATCTCGACGGGGCCGCGCTGATGCAGCTGCAGGACTTCGCCACGAATATGCCGCTCGACGCCAGCGACGAGGAATTGCTCGTGCTGCTCACGCCGATACTGGATCAGCTCATCGCGGGTGACCCGGTGATCTCTCTCGAGCCCGCACGCTTCAGCATGAGCCAGGGCGACTTCGAGGGCCGGGCGATGATCGCCATCGATTCCAGCGTTCTGCCGACGGGCAGCTTCACGGAGCTCGTCAACCCGCTCTCCGCCTTGCAGGCCGTCAGCGCCGAGCTCGAAATGAGCGTATCGAAGACCCTTGCGGCCCACCTGGCGGGCATGGCCATGGGGCAGCAACTCGCCGCGTTAGCCGGTCCGGGAGCCGAGCCGATGGCTCCGGAGCAGGCTGCCGCGATGGCCGAGGCGCAATTCACCGTGCTCGTTGCGCAGGGATTGCTCGTCGACGATGGCGAGCGCTACTCGACTTCGATCGAGTACGCAGGCGGCACGGCAATGGCCAATGGTCAGCCGATCCCGCTGGGAGCGCTCTGACACACATCTGTGAGTGAAATCACGGTGTGAATGCCGCGCAATTACTACAGTGGCGGAATGACCGACCGCTCGCAACCAGAGATTCACGACTTTGCCGACGCGGAGCACTGCGTGCTCGAAGACGTCACGGTGGAGCACCCCAAAATCTATCCCGAATACCTCGGCAGCCGCGAACCGAGTGAAGTCATCGACGAATTCGTGATCGGCGACCCGATCCGGCGCAGTCAGACGACGGTCAGGATCTATGCCGAAGGCTGGCTCGACATCGAGTCGGGACGGCCCGGCAAGAATCCGCATCTCGATCGAATCAACCTGCGCTACATCGACGCCGTGCCGACCATGGAGCGCTTCTACCCTGTTGATCTGATAAAGGTCACGGGAATCATGGCCGCCGTGGCCGTGATCGCGAGCGTCCCGGCAACGCTCGGTTGGTTAACCACATATACGCTGCCGACGGCCGTCGTTGCCGGCGCAGCCGCGGTTGCCGGCTCGTGGCTCTCGTTTTACCGAAGTCACGAGAAAATTGTTTTTCAGACGCTGCACGGGCGTGCCGGAGCCATCTGCCTCAACGCCAGGCTCGGAACGATTCGCCGGTTTCAGAAAATCGTTCCCCGGCTGGTCGAAGCAATCGCAGATGCCGCTCAGTCGGTGCAGGAAGAAACGGCCGTCTATCTTCGCGCCGAGATGCGCGAGCACTATCGGCTCTGCAACGAGGGCATCCTGACCCAGGAAGAGTGCGCCGAGTCGACCGGCAGGATCCTCAAGAACTTCGGCGGGCCGCTCTAGCAAACAGCCGCGCTATCATGCAGCGGTGAGTCAGACTTCCGGACCGCCGCCAACCGTCATCGAGAGCTTTTCGCTCGAACCGGATTCGATCGACCGCCTTGCCGTGGGCTTGATCAACGAGACCTATGCCGCAGACAGGACCGACGGCAGCGCGTGCATCCTGCAGCGCGTCAGTTCGATTTTTCCACCCGAGATCAACGACGATATCGAAGCCGTCACCGAGCATCTGAGCGCGAAGGGCCTGCCGACGCCGCAGCTCGTGGCAACGACCGCCGGCCACAACCGACTCGAAGCCGGCGGCGACATCTGGCGACTGCTGACCCGAATCGAAGGCGAGACCGTGGAAGCGCTGGGTGACGCCGACGCGGCGCGCGAAGCCGGCCGGGTCGTCGGCGCTTTTCACCAGGCACTCGCCGACTTCGAGCGGGAGCTTCGCTGTCGGCGGCCACCGGTTCACGACATCAGCCGGCACATCGGCGCCTTGCGCCTGGCCCTGGCGGAACACGCCCGGCACTCCGCCCATGGCGCCGTGGAAGAACTGGCCGACGGCATCTTTGCGCTCGCAGAAAAGCTCGAACCGCTGCCCGAGTCGCCCCTGCGAACGGTGCACGGCGATCCCAAGATCTCGAATGTGATCTTCAATGCAGGCCGCGGCATTTGCCTCGTCGATCTCGACACGATCGCCCGACTGCCGGCCGCCATCGAGCTCGGCGATGCGATGCGCTCCTGGTGCAATCCGGCTGGCGAGGATTCGCCCGATGCTCGGTTCGTGCTCGAGTCTTTTCGGGCGGCGCTCGAAGGCTACCGCGACACCGCACCCCGCCTGCTCACCGAAGCCGAGTGGCGTGCCGTGCCGAACGCAACGCTTGGCATCACCGTGGAGCTCGCGGCGCGGTTCGCGGCCGATGCGCTCAACGAGTCCTATTTCTCCTGGGACCCGGACCGCTTCGGCGGCGCGAGCGAGCACAATCTGACCCGGGCCAGCTCGCAACTCAAGCTGGCACGAGACATCGCGCAGCGCCTGGCCGATCTGCACCAGATCATCGTGACACTGACGTGACACTCCGCAGCCGACCATCTGGTATTCAAACAGGTCCTGTTTGGGACTGGTACCCGAAACTTGCTCGAGAACCTCGGCATGATTGGCGTCTCCTGGCGCCAGGGCGGCACCGAGTCGCTGGCGGACTTCACTCCGAGAGGAGAGGATGTCGACGAACGGCTGACTGCCTTCGCGGCCGCCAACGGCCTCGCCGAGCTCGCCCTGATCCCGACGTGCAATCGCGTCGAGATGATATTCGTCCGCTCGCCGGGTAGCGGGCAAGCCGATCTCAGGCCTGCTGTCTTCAGCTTCCTGACCGGCCGAGACGCCGAACCGGGCGAAGCGGAACGAAGCCTGCGCGCCTGGCAAGGCGAAGGAGCGGCCGAACGCCTGTTCCTGATCGCCGCCGGTCTCGACTCGGCTTGTGTCGGCGAAACCGAGATCGTGGGTCAGGTCAGAAAGGCGCAGGATGCCGCGCGTCGCAAGGCGCTCGCCGGTCCGAACCTTGATTTGATTTTCGAGGAAGCGCTGCGCATTGCGGCGCGAGTTCGCGGTGAGACGCGGATCGGAACCGGGCGGGTGTCTCTGGCCGAGATTGCGGCCGGCTCGATCCGCGAGCGCCTCACGCGAACACCGGGGCCGGTCGCGCTGATTGGCGTCTCGCCGATGACCGAGCGCGCGGCGACGACCCTGGCCGCCGACAGGCTGCCGTTCATCGTGATCAATCGCTCGATCGCCAGAGCGCGGAAGCTGGCCGAGCAGCACGGGCAATCCTCACAGGGGCTCGCGGAGTTCCTCGACGATCCGCCCGCCGTCGAGGCGCTGCTCAGTGCCACCGGCGCCGACGATGCCGTGATCGACAAGGCGGCGCTAGAACGCATTTGCGCGCGAACGAAATCAGGCGAGGCGCCGCTGGTCGTTGACATGGCCGTGCCGGCCGACGTCGATCCGGACGCCTGTGCTGCGCTTGGCGTCGAGCGTCTGGGGATGGATGCGATCGTCAGGCACGCGGAGCAGAACCGTGCCGCGCGGCTGACCGAGGCCGCGGACGCGCGCGAGCAGGTCGACGCCGCGCTCGACGGTCTGCAGGAACGTCTCGCCGAGCGCTTTTACGGCCCGCTGCTCGGCGCGCTGCAGCGCCGTTATCAGCGCACGGCCGAGGAAGGCGTGAAGCGGCTCCTGCGCAAGGAACTGACGGCTCTGGGCGACGACGAGCGGCACGCGATCGAAACCTGGACGCGCGTGTTGGCGCGCCGATTTGCCCATATTCCCTGTCTCGGGCTCAGAGGCCTGATTCATGCCGGGCCCGACGGCTCGGTCGACGCCTTCCTCGACGGGCTCGAGCCGGAGTTCGCCGACGAGCTGCGCCAGGCGCTCGCTTCATCCGAGGAGTCGCGCCATGAAGCTTAGGCTCGGCACGCGCGGCTCGGATCTCGCGATGACCCAATCGCGCTGGGTGGCTGCCGCACTCGCCACCTCCGGCGTCGAAACGGAGCTCGTCGTGATCTCGACCAGCGGCGACCGGTCAGCCGCACCGACGTTTGGCGCGATCGGACCCCAGGGCGTGTTCGTCCGCGAGATCGAGCAGGCGCTGCTCGCAGGCGAAGTTGACCTTGCCGTGCATTCGTTCAAGGACCTGCCAACCGAATCTCCGCCAGGGCTCGTCGTCGCGGCCGTGCCGCCCCGGCGTGACCCGGCCGATTCGCTGCTGTTCCGAAAAAGGGGTCAGACCCCTTTTTCCGAAGAAAAAAGGGGTCTGACCCCATTATCGTGGCTGGCGGAAGGTGCGCGGGTCGGCACCGCGTCCGCCCGACGCCGGGCCTGGCTGACGCATTTTCGGCCTGATCTCGAAGTCGCATCGCTGCGCGGCAACGTGCCGACGCGGCTGAAGCGACTCGCCGACGGCCATTTCGACGCGATTCTGCTCGCCGGCGCGGGCATCGAGCGGCTCAACGAGTCGTCCGATGTGCTCCACGCAACGCTGGCGGAACTCGAGCTCGAGCGGCTCGACCCCGAGCGCTTCGTGCCGGCCCCGGCCCAGGGAGCACTCGCGCTGCAGTGCCGGGCCGACAACCCGGCCGTCCGAGCTGCGCTCGAGGCCCTCGACGACGGGGCAACGCGCACGGCCGTCGAGCTCGAGCGGCGCGCGCTCGCGCTGGCCGAAGGCGGCTGCGGCACGGCATTTGGCGCTTATGCCAGACCGGCATCCGCCGGCACCTATACGCTGTCGGTCATGGCCGAAAGGAACGGACGGATCGAATCGAGCGAGATCGTCGGTCGGGCCGACACGAATCTCGAAGCGGCGGCTCTGGAGGGACTGGCGCAGACCGCGGGGAGCACGGCATGAACGCACGCCTGACGGGCCGCAGGCTCCTGCTGACGCGCAGCGCCGAGGACTGCGCGGGCTGGGCCGAGGCCCTGACCGCCGAAGGCGCACTCCCCATCGTGTTCCCCTGCATCGCAACCGAGCTTTGTGAGGAACCGGGGCTTACTGAACGCATCACCGCGGCGGCGGCCGAGGCCGACTGGATCGTCTTCACGTCGCGCCGGGGTGTCGACGCCTTTGCGGAACTGATTGCTGCCGGCACGCCGATGTCGGCGAAACTCGCCGCGGTCGGCGAAACTACGGCCCGGCATCTCGGCGAAACAATGGGCGAAGTCGATCTCGTCGGTGGCGGCACCGCCGCGAGGCTGGCCGGAGAGCTCGCCCATGTCGTGCGCGAGAACGACAGCATCCTGCTCGCGCTCGCCGCGAACGCCGGCGACGTGCTCGAGCGCGTGCTGACCGGAGCTGGCGCCGCCGTCACTCGTTGCAATGTTTACCGGACAGTCGCAGCGCCGCGGGCCGAGTCCAGGCGCGCACTGTCGACACTCGGCAGCGACACCGTGATCTTCGCAAGCCCGTCCGCCGTCACCGGGTTCGAAAATCAGATCAGCGTCGACATCGCGCAGCAAATCGTTACGATCGGTCCGTCGACCAGCGCCGCAGTCCGCAAGCACAACTGGGAAGTCGCCGCCGAGGCGAAGGAGCCGAACTTGAATGGCATCATCGAGTCCATCCTGGAGACGGACCATGTCTGAGAACCTGCCTCATCCCGGAACGATCCGGCCGCGCCGTCTGCGGCGCACGGCCAGGCTGCGCGATCTCGTCGCCGAGACCCGGGTGCATCCGAGTCAGCTCATCATGCCGCACTTCGTCATGCCGGCGAGCAAGGGCGAGGAGCCGATCCCCTCGATGCCGGGCATTGCCCAGGTGGGCACCGAGAACCTGCTGGCCCAGATCGACAGCGATCTCAAGCTCGGCATTCGCGCCGTTCTCCTGTTCGGTCATCCCGAAGCCGGCGGCAAGACCCCGGACGGCATGGCCGCCGCCAATGCCAACGGTGCGGTGCAACAGGCCGTCGCCGCGCTCAAGCAACGCTTCGGCCAGGATCTCATCGTGATTACCGACGTCTGCCTCTGCGCCTATACCGATCACGGCCACTGCGGTGTGCTCGCCGATGACGGGTCGATCGAGAACGATGCCTCGCTAGAGCCACTCGCCGCCGCTGCCGTGAGCCACGCCGTCGCCGGCGCCGACATCGTCGCACCGTCCGACATGATGGATGGACGCGTTGGCGCAATCAGAGCGGCGCTCGACGGCGCCGGCCTCGAAGAAGTCAGCATCATGTCGTATGCGGTCAAGTATGCGTCCGCTTACTACGGCCCGTTTCGGGATGCCGCCGACTCCACGCCGTCGTCGGGTGATCGCAAGAGTTATCAAATGGATCCGCGCAACGTGCTCGAGGCGCTGCGCGAGGCCGACCTCGACACTGCCGAAGGCGCCGACTTCCTGATGGTCAAGCCGGCCCTGCCCTATCTCGACGTCATTCGCGCCGTGCGTGAAACGACGGACCTCCCGCTCGCGGCCTACAACGTCTCGGGCGAGTACTCGGCCGTCAAGGCGGCCGCGGCCCGGGGCTGGCTCGACGAAGCCGATATCGTGCGCGAGAACCTGCTGTCGATCCGACGCGCAGGCGCGGATCAGATCATCACCTATCACGCGCGCGATGCGCTCGAAGGCGGCTGGCTGTGACTGCAGGACCTGAGTCCAAAGCGTGGTTTACGCGCGCCCTCGACGTGCTGCCGGGCGGCGTCGACTCGCCGGTCCGCGCCTTTGGGGCCGTCGGCGGTGAGCCGCTCGTTATTGCCAGCGCGCACGGCGCGACGATTACCGACGTCGACGGCGCCGACTACGTCGACTTCGTTTGCTCCTGGGGCCCGCTGATCCTGGGCCACGCGCACCCGAAGGTCATCGAAGCCATCGAGACGACGGCGCGGCGCGGCACCTCGTACGGCGCGCCATGCCGGCCGGAGATTACGCTGGCCGAAAAGGTCGTGTCGCTGTATTCGAGCCTCGAGCAGGTGCGCTTCGTCTCTTCCGGCACGGAAGCCGTCATGAGCGCAATACGGCTCGCGCGCGGCGCGACGGGGCGCAAGCTCATCGTCAAGTTCGAGGGCTGCTACCACGGCCACGTCGACCATATGCTGGTCGCCGCGGGCTCCGGCCTCGTGACGCTGGGCCAGCCGTCATCGGCCGGCGTGCCCGAGGAATTCACGGCGCTGACGCGAGTGCTGCCGCTCGACAGCGAAGCCGCGCTCGACGAGCTGTTCGCCAGCGAGGGCGACGAGATCGCGGCAGTCATTATCGAGCCGATCCCGGCCAATAACGGGCTGCTGCTGCAGCGCCCGGAATACCTGCGTCACCTGCGGTCGCTCTGCGATCGCCATGGCGCGCTCCTGATCTTCGACGAGGTCATCAGCGGCTTCAGGGTCAATCCGGGCGGCGCGGCGGAGCGTTACTGCATCGAGCCAGACATTGCGACGTTCGGCAAAGTCATCGGCGGCGGCATGCCGGTTGGCGCTTTCGGTGGCAGCAGGGAACTCATGTCCGAGCTCGCGCCGCTGGGCAGCGTCTACCAGGCCGGCACGCTGTCCGGCAACCCGGTCGCAATGGCGGCCGGTCTCGCGACGCTCGAAACGCTCGAGCACGAGGATGGCTGGTCGCGGCTCGAGGAGCACGGGTCCCATCTCGAGCATCAGCTCAAGGCCGTCATCGATGCGACCGGCACCGATGCTGCCGTCGCGCGCGTCGGCTCGATCTTCTGGCTCGCCTTCGGATCGAGGGATCTGCCGCGCACGGCAGCTGCCATCCATCCGGCCGCGGCAGAAATCTATGGCGACGTGTTCCGCGGGCTGCTGTCCCATGGCATCGCGCTGGCGCCATCGGCCTATGAGGTCGGGTTCGTTTCACTCGTGCATTCGACCACCGATCTCGATCGAATGTGCGCAGCCTTGCAGACGGTGCTCGACAACCGATGATGAAGCGCGACCCCAGCCGGTTTCTGCAGATCGGGTTTCTTGGCCTGCTGTTTCTCTGTGTGCTGCAGGTTGGATACTGGATTACCGAGAATTTTATCTACACGAACACCGTGCAGGCTCAGCTCGAGGCGCTCGCGGCGGGCGAAATTGCTGCCACCGATGCGCTCGAGCTCATCGCTGCGGAGAGCGAGGGCCGGAATAATCGCCATCTCTGGGAAGGCGCGTTCTTTATCGTCGTGCTCTTTGGCGGCATGGCCGTGCTGACCCGAACGCTGCGCCACGACTCCGAGCTCCGGCGCCGACAGCAGAATTTCCTGGCCGCGGTTTCGCATGAGTTCAAGAGCCCGCTCGCGAGCATGCAGCTCGGCGCCGAGACGCTCATCATGCGTGTCGACGAACCGGA
>DATCZB010000147.1:0-56592 GCA_036526155.1 Gammaproteobacteria bacterium | reverse complement strand
CTTTCGGTCAGCTCCCTGTCGGCCCGGATCTCGGCATCGTCCATGACCTCCGTGTGCAGCAACTCGCGCCAACGGCCCGCAGCGGTGCCGGCTGGCGCCGGAAACAGCGCTTCGATCTCGTCGAGTATGAACGTGTCGTCCTCGAACATCGCCACGATCAATTCCATCTCCTCGGCCTGCTCGACCTGCGCAATGCAGTCGGTGGCAGCGTCGACCTCGTCAACACAATGCCGTTGCACGGCTGCCCCGATCGCGTCGAGGAGCGGCCCGAACCGGGCGACGAGGCGAGCGCGGGCCTGCCCGATTGTCAGCGCGGGGTCGAGCGCGGCGACTTCCTCCGCGATAATCTCCACAGCCATCTCGAACAGGCGATCGAGCGCGAAGGTGACGGATTCCAGCGTCGGGATATCGCTGAACGTCTCCTGATAACTGAAAGTATCGACGAACCACAGCCGGCGCGTGCGCACCGCAATCTCGTTACGTGCAGCCCCGGCAGCAACCGCCGCTCGCCGCTCGAAATCAGGCGCAATATCATCTCCGCGCGCGAATCGTCTGACCACGGAATAGCTGTGCTGCAATACGCGCCGCGGCGGCGCATCCTCGAACAGCCCCGGTTCCTCCACAGTGGTTTCGGCCCACTCACCGCCGGGCAAAAGCAGGTAGTGGGTCGTGAGCCTGTCGAAGGCGGCGCTGCCGGAAGACTCGAGACGGGTCGTGCGCACGACGTTGCCCTGCACATCGACGCGCGTATCAGCCACGAACCGGGTCGAGGTCGAGCAGCCGGCGAGGAGCATCACCGCGATGATGGCTGACTGTAGAAATATCAGGAATTGCAGTCTCTTCATGACGCGACTCCGACTCATGGCTTCTTACACGGCATGAATGCTTGCAAATACGATTCCCCCGGGGCCTGATCGTCGGCTTTGGTTTTTCTGATGAAACTCTGCTGACCGCGCCCGACGAAACGATCGGAAGCCGCCGGCTTTCCCGCTGCAGCCCCTTAACGGGAGGCGGCCGGTTGCCATGGACGAGCGGTGCGGATCAGATACACCAGTTAGTCGCGCCGGGCATCTGAAACTGCTGCGGACAATTCGCGGGATCCGCGGCCCAGTAGTCGTCGAGCTCGAGCTCCCGAACAATCTCTGCAAAACGCGGATGCTGGCGCAGCAGTCTGGTCTCGGGTGCAAACAGGAATTCGACGGACATCGAGCCAGGGCGCTCGTCGATCAGGTCGAGCGCCGCCTCGATGGCGCGCTCGGTTTCACCCAGTAACACCCAGGCGCCGTAGACATACTGCCCGGAAAGGCTGCCGCTGAGGCTCGCCCGCTCCACGGCAGCCGCGGCTCGCGGGCGCAATGCCGGATCTCTGAGTCCGGCAACGAGCTCGTCGATCCATGCGTCATCGGCGCCGCCCGCATGCCCTGCGAGAAGCTCACCGACCTCGTCCCAGCGACCCTGGTGGATGCTCCAGATGAGGCGCCCCGCCTCGAAAGGCACATGCGGATACTGCGCCGCCTCGTCGAACCTTCGCCCCGCCTCGTCGTGCCGCTCGTGCCACATCAACAGAATGGCATAACGATCCAGAATGACGCCGGAGCGCGGATTCAATTCGTAGGCTCTGGCGATTGCCTCGAGCGCACCATCCAGATCGCCGACCGCCGCAAGAAACTGCGAATACCATTGCCACATGTCGGCGTCGTTGCCCGTCATCTCCACAGCCCGGGCGAACTGACCGGAAGCCAGGCGCCATCTCAGCTGCTGCGTATAGACGTACCCCTTGATTCCGTAAACGTAGTCGCCGATGTAAGCGACGTCGCCGATGTGCAGATCGACGAGCTTGATTGCCGCGTCATAGCAGTCGGACTGGTCGGACAGTTTGCGATCGTAAGCACAATCAGCGGGGTCAGGAAATTCTTCGTAGGTCGGAAGGAGCACCATCGCCCGGGCCAGATTGATAATGGCCGAACCGTATTCCGGCTCGACATCCATCGCACGCCGGAAGTAGTTCATGGCGAATCGGAGCGAGTCAGCCGTGCGCTCGCCCATCTCCTTGACGCCGTCCGTGCACGCCTCGAGGGCGTCGGGATGGATGCTGCGCAGCGGCTGCTCGACTTCCTCGACGTAGCATGGATCGAGTTGCCCGGATTCGTTCGGACCGAACAGGATCGGCAGCGCAACGTAAGCAGCCAGCCCCGCAACGGCAATGGCCCCGAGCCAGGCGACGCGCTGCGCCGGCCCGAGCGCTGCCGCCGGACGCCCGGCCGACGGCGCCCCTGCTTTGGCCGATGCCGCGGGACGAACCGCTTCCCGCTGATCCTCGAGAGGCAGCGCGGGAACCATGAGCCGGTAGCCGCGCTTGGGCACTGTCTGAATGTAGCTGGGGTTGCGGGAGGAGTCGCCGAGCGACTGGCGCAACTGCGCAATGCAGCGGGTCAAAGGCTCGTCGCTGGTTGCTGCGCGCGCCCCCCATACGCTTGCGAGCAATTCGTCCCGAAGCACGACGCTCTCCGCTTTCTCGGCGAGCACCATCAGCACTTCCATGACTTTTGGCTCCAGGTGGACAGCCTGATCGGCCGAGCGGATCTCTCCCGTCAACGGCGAGACGGCCCATGAGCCAATGCGGAATCCGCGTTTGATGTCCATAGAAATGCTGAATACTGCGGTTGGCGGGCTCCCCTCACCCACTTACCCGTTGGCCTTGCCGCACCATTCGCCGCCAGTGCGCTCAGGGACTGCGCGGAACGCAATCGAAAACGGTCGTTTCAGTTTTCCGCTAGTTTACCGTCTATTGCGCTATATCGGCGACCGCGCGTATACGGGTACAATCTCGACACCCGCTGAATACAAACCGGCCCTGGGGGCAGAGAACTTTTTCTGTCTTATCCCGAAACAGCTGGCTTTGACAAACAACAGGGGATTACACGATATGCGCAATGCAATCCGGTTCTCTGCACTTGCACTTGCAGTTAGCTCAGCAACGGCATGGGCCCAGGGCGACGAGGAAACGGTCGTCGTTTCGGCAACGCGGACGGAAAACAGCATCGCCCAGGCGCCTGCGGCCGTGACGGTCATCACTGCCGCCGACATCGAGCGAACGCCGGCCGACGACCTCGGCGACCTGTTGCGCAACGTGCCCGGCGTCAACATTGCCCAGACCAGCACGCGCGATATCAACATGACGGCTCGCGGCGCCACCAACACGCTGTCGACCTCCCAGCTCGTGTTGCTCGACGGGCGCTCGGTGTATCTCGACTTCTTCGGCATCGTGCTCTGGGATCTGCTGCCGATCCAGTCGACGGAGATCAAGCAGATCGAGGTCGTTCGCGGGCCGGGCAGCGCGGTCTGGGGCGCGAACGCGATGTCCGGTGTGACCAACATCATCACCAAGCGCCCGCAGGAAATCGTCGGCACCAATGTGGTGATCGGCACGAACACGGCCAATGTCGTCCATGCAGGCGGCGACTCCGATTTTGCCTACAAGATTTCAGGCGGCGTCTTCGATCAGGATGCCTATGATCGGCCTCAGGGCGAGGTGCCGGGCTCGAACCCGCCGCAAACCTATCCTCCGTTTCAGAACGACGGCACGACGCAGCGGCGCGCCGACGTCAGTTTCGACTGGGGACTGGAGGACGGCTATTTCTCGCTGGGCGCCGGCGCGGCGTCGACCGACGGCATCATCCATACCGGAATCGGGCCGTTCGACATCAAAGACGACACGGACCTTCAGTATTTCCATGCCGACTGGTACAAGGGCAATTTCCATTTCGGTGCCTCGGCGCAGTTCCTCGACGGCTTCGGCACGAACCTCCTGACGGTAGACACGACCGGGCAGCCGCTGGGGTTCCGCTTCATCAACGATACGTTCAACATCGACGTTTCGAATTCGACCCAGGTCGGCGACCGGCATCTCGTCACTTACGGCGGCAACGTCCGCATGCACGATTTCGATCTCAACATCGCGCCGGCTGCCGACGACAAGGACGAATGGGGCGTGTTCATCCAGGACGAGATCCAGCTCAGCGATCAATGGCGCTGGGTTCTCGGGCTGCGCTACGACGATATCGACCCGCTCAAGGATTCGGTCGTCACGCCGCGCACCAGCCTGCTCTACTCGTTCTCGCCGAACCACACGTTCAGGATTTCCTACAACGAAGCCTTCCGCACGCCCTCGGCGATCAACAACTACCTGCAGATCAGCATCCTGCAGCCGCTCGCTCCCGGGGTCGCCGCCGTCGGCGACGCTTACGGCGACGTGGCCCTGACCGAGGAGTCGCTCGAAGCCTGGGAGATCGGCTATGTCGGCAACCTCGACAACGGCATGGCGGTGACGGTCGCCGCCTACCGCAACGAGACCAGGGACTCGATCGACTTCTTCACCGCCGATCTTTATGGGCCAACCAACCTGCCGTCGCCCGGCCCGACGATGCCGGCGCAGCTGATTCCCTGCTTTGCGCTCGCGCCCGGAACCCTGCCGGCCTGCCCTTTCGGCGGCCTCGCCGGCGTCGTGCCTTCAGATTACAGCTACCGCAACGTCGGCAAGACGGTGGACAAGGGCGTCGAGTTCTCGCTCGACCAGCAGCTGGAAGACTGGTACTGGTGGCTGAACCTGTCGTGGCAGGACGATCCGGACATCACCGGCGCCGATCCGACCGATGTCAACCGCGCCCCGGAATGGCGGGCCAACGTAGGCGTCGGTCAGGATATGGGCGGGTTCTTCTGGAACGCGACGGTCAACTATCAGGATGAGTCCTACTGGGCCGACGTGCTGTTTGCCCGCGCACCGACCGATGCATTCACCGCGGTGAACGCATCAGTCGGCTGGCGGTTCCGCGACGAGAGCATGACCTTCAAGATCATCGGTCAGAATATCTTCGACGACGAGCTGCAACAGCACATCTTCGGCGACATCATCGACCGACGGGTCGACGCTCAGATCAGCTTCAGTTTCTAGGCGCTGACGGAAGCCTCTTTATTGAGGCTTGCGCACGACGAACAGAAAGCGAGCCGGGTTGCGGCCGAGCTCCGGAGCGGTCGCAGACATCGTCAGGTCGTCCGCGTTCTGGCGCAGAATATCGGACTCCGCGACGATCTCGAAGCCGGCGGCCTCGATCCAGCCGCGCGCGCTCGCGATCGGCAGGCGGTGCAGTTGCGCGTTGTTGTTTGCCGGATCGCCGACGTGGTCGATGATCGCGGCATGTCCCCCGGGCTTCAGAATCCTGAGCAGCTCCGCCATGTACGGGCCGGCGCGCTCCGCATTCATGTGATGGATGTTCAGCGCCGTCACGGCGACGTCGGCCGTGTTGTCGTCGATATCACCAAGGCCATCGACGAGCTCGACATTGCCCAGACCCGGCAGGTCATCGCCGCCGCGACGAACGCCCTGCGCCAGCACCGTGCCGCTCGGGCCAACGGCCGCCGAGAAGACGCGCGTCCACCAGCCGCCACCGGCGCCAACGTCGACCGCCGTCATCCCCTCTTCGACGCCAAGCAGCATCATGACCTGATACGGGCGGCGCGCACCGTCGCGAATCCGGTCCTCCATCGGCCGGGATTCCGCCCCGAGCTTGTCCATGAAGTCCGGCGCAACCGCCGCTGCCGTGCCCCAGAATCCGATCAGGCAGGCCGTCGCCACAAAGAGTCGTTTGATGATGTACACGAGATCCCCCTCGTTGCTGTAATGATTCGTTCGACGCAAGTATAGGCTGAGCCGGCAATCCGCCGAAAGCAGCCAGTGAAATACGGGCAGACACAACCGGGGGGCGCTTGCGCCACCTGGCACGGAGCCGCATACTTTCCGGCCGTTTCGGCCCGCCTGAAAAGAAAGATGCAGCTCAGCGAATTTGCGAAGTCCCTGACCGTCGAGACAGCGTTTACCGTCCTGGCCGTCGCGAAATCACTGAAGGCTGCGGGCAAGGATGTGGTCGAGCTCGAAATCGGCGACAGCCCGTTCGACAGCACCGAGAACGCCCGCACCGGCGGCATGGACGCCATCGCCGCCAACCAGACCCACTATTGCCCTTCACCGGGTATTCCGGAGTTTCGTCAAGCCGCGGCCGAGTTTGTGCAAAGAGAATTCGGCATCCCGGCGCAAATGGAGAACATCGTCGCGGGGCCCGGCGCCAAGATCTTCGAGCAATTCTTCTGCGAGGCCTTCCTGAATGCCGGCGACGGCGTCCTGGTTTTCAGCCCGTATTTTCCGACTTACATCCCGAACATCGAGCGTCGCGCCGCGCGCCCGGTCTTTGCGCCACTACTGCAATCGAATCAGTTTCGCCCGGCGCTGGCCGACATCGAGAAGTTCATCGCCGACGACCCGTCGCCGCGTGCCATCTTTCTGAACTCGCCGCACAACCCGACCGGCGGCGTGGCGAGCGAAGACGACCTGAAACAGATCGCCGATCTGATCCGCGGTCGCGAGATCGCAGTTTTCAGCGACGAGCCCTACTGCCACATGGTCTGGAAGGGGTCGCACCATTCGATCCTGAGCCAGCCCGGCATGCTCGACCAGGGCGTTGCGGCGTATACGTTCAGCAAGTCCTACAGCATGAGCGGATGGCGGCTCGGTTTCACCGTCTCGTCGGCGGAGATTGCCGACGCGATCGGCAAGATGATCAACACGACCCTGTCCTGCACGCCGCCAATCGTGCAGCTCGCCGGCGTGGCGGCGCTGACCAAAGACCGGCAGGAACGCTCGGAGACGATGGAGAAGTTCCGCGACAAGGTCGTGCTGCTGACCGAGGGTCTGAATGCAATCGACGGGTTTCACTCGCTGCCGCCCACGGCGACGTTTTATGTGTTCCCGAATGTTGCGCCAGTCTGCAATCGCCTCGGCGTGACGAGTCACGGCCTTGCGCTCTTCCTGCTCGAAGGCGCCGACGACGACTTCGGCATCGCCTGCCTCGGCGGCGAGTGCTTCGGCGAGGCCGGCCACGGTTTTCTGCGATTCTCCTGCGCCGAACCAAACGATCGCCTGCAGCAGGCACTCGACTTCATCCCGGTCGCGCTCGAACGCACCGACCGCTGCGCGGCCTGGCTCGAGCAGCACCCGCGGTACCGGCTGGCGGAGCCATATCCCGAACCCTGACGCCAGCCCCTCCTGCTCGGTTGGGTGTTCGCGTGCGCGCGCTCAGGCGCAGACCGTTTTGTCGCGACACGCCGTGAATACATCCCTGTAGGCTCGTGCCCGCCTTCTCAGGCGGCTTTGCCGCCGAGCTGGCGGGCAACGGTCGCGCCAAAACATCTGCACCCGAGCGCTCAACCCAACTCGCCAGACCGTAAATGGCGCTGCCGCTTTCGGCTGGCGATGACTTGGTGGAGCGTGGACGCAGTCGGGCTTGCACGGGACCGTCAGCGGCCAGGGAGGGCCGCTGCCGAGCCGCAGGGATGCTCTTCCGGCGTGTCCCGGGCAGGGCCGACTGTGGCCGGGCTCCCGCCGGAAGAAAGCGCGAAAAGCGGCGGTGACGGGTTGCTAGATGCCTGTGTGGTCCAGCAACCGATCGGACAGCCCGTCCTCGTAGCTGCTCCAGCCCGCATTCATGCCGTACGGGACGCGATGCAGGATCGCCTCGATCTGCCGGATCTGCTGATCCTCGACCCTGAAGATCTCGGCGATGCCCCAGGTCCAGGGCTGCGCGGGACCGGCAGTGACCGTTCGGCCGTCCGGCGTCCGGAAGGTCCGCGTCTCACCGGCCGCGTGATCGAAGAAGACGAAGCTGAAGACGAGACCGCGCTCCTCGTCGAGCGCGACGAAGCGCCGGTCGCGAATTCGGGTCACGAAATACAGCAGGCCCGACTCGAACTGCTCGAGGCAGGTCCATTGCCCGGAATAGCCCGTTGCCGTTGCCGGATCGGGTCGGGTCTGTCCGGCCGGCGTCGGGGCGTTGGTTGACTGGTTGCCGTTCTCGATCCGGTTGCAGTCCGCCGAGAACGGGTAGTCGCCCTGGCCGTCGTTCTGCTGCATGCCGGTGAAGTACTTGTTCGCCGTCTCGAGCATGTCACGCCTGGACATGCGACGGCCCTCAGGTATCGACTCCAGATACATCGGGTGCGGCCGGCCCATCGCCTCGACCCGCTCGGCGGCAGCCGCGTCGCGCACGACCATTTGCTCGATCTCGCTGACGCTGCCGCCATCAAGCTTGAGCCTGAGCGCCATCAGCGCCGGCACACTGCCTTGCGGGGTGCGATCGTCTTCGGCAATCGTCGTCAGCAGCGTGACCTGCTGGGCCGGCACGTCAGTCACAAACAGGCGATAGCCGCCCTTCGACTTCATGCTGCGCCAGAGCCCGTCGCCGATCTCGAGCCGAACGCCGTTCTCGGTGAAACGCACATCGCGCGTCATCGACACGGCAGCCGGGTCGTTGTCGATCACGGCATCGAGGTAAGTGTCCACCCGGCCCTCGAGGCAGGCGCGGTCGCACGACTGTGACCAGGCCGGAACGGATACCAACAGCGCGCCAAGTGTCAGCGTCGCCGGAAACAGGCTACGAATCATTGTTGAGAGTCCCCCGCTCGGAATGCTTGAATCGATGTGGTTGGTTTGTCAGTTGACGTATCTGGCCAGCGTCTCGCGGATAAACAGGCGCCCCGCTGCGGCGTCATATGGCTGCCCGGCCTCGAGCTCGGCCGCGTAGATGAACATCGGCATGAACAACGGCGGCTCCCCGGGCGGGGCGGTCAGCTCGAAGCGCTCGCGCTCGGCGTAGATTCGCGTCCATTCCTCGCGCACGTCGGCCCAGAACGCGGCCGTCGCCTCCCAGTAGTCATCGCGCGCCGAAAAGTCGAAGTCGACGACCTGCTCGTAACGGTTAACGCCGAGCTCCCGGGACAGGATCGCCTGGTCTGCGGCGATTGCGCCCGATGGGTCGAGCACGACCTTGAGGTTCTCCTCCTCGTGGACCCAACCGGTCGGCGTGATCGTGTGCCGGTTGGTGCCGATCAGCACGTGGTAATCGTCGCGAACGCTCGACTCACGGCGCGGCAGCGGCCGCCAGGTCTCGGCGGACGTCCAGGCGGAATAATTACCGCGGTGCACCCAGTCGCCGAGCGCCTCGTAGCGCGGTGAGTCGTCAACCTGATACACGGCCTGCGACCAGCGGCCCGACACCTCGGCGGGCGAGCGTTCTTGCGCCGTCCAGCTGCTGTGGCCGCTGAATTCGTGCAGCGACATGTCCTCGTAAACCCAGTCCTGGCGCCAGTGCTTCTGCACGACGGGACCCTGCACATTGCCGTCGGCGTCGACGTAACGCATGACGATGACGTGCTGCAGCACGATCCTGTCGCCCGAATCCTCGATCACGTCGATGCGCTCCGTGGCCCAGGACTGATACGGCTGCCCGGGCTCGAACCCGGGCGTGAAGCCGACGGTTTCGATGAAATCGAAACTGGTTCGATACTCGCCTGCCATCGCGAGAATCGCGCGCCGGTCGCGCTCGAACTTCGACAAGCCGGGTTCCTGCAGGCCGAGCCAGGCATCGGTGGGGCCGGCGTGCAACGTGACCTCGGGCCCGATCGAGGTGCCCCCGCGGGGCTGCATGAGGCTGCTCTCCGAATACGGCCAGCTGAACGTGTAGCGGCGGGACGGCTCAGTTGCCGACTCTTCGGGCTCGGCGGCTTCCGCTGCCTGGCCTCCGAGCAGGCCGAAGTTGCCGGCGAACGGCAGACGCAGGGCGAGATCGAGTGGATCGATCCCGAAATGAAACCCGAGCACGTTGATCTCGAGACCCTCCTCGAGCCCGGCCGTGACACCGAGGAGCCCGAAGACGCTGAGCTGACCGCCGGTCCCGCTCGGCGAACGGGCGACGAACCGCTGCCCGAGGAAGTCCTTACCGATTGCGGTGGGCGGCAGGTCGACGCGCAGCTCGGGCACCTCGCGCAGCACCCAGGCCGTGAAGGTGTTCGAGTTGGGCCCCGGCCAGACCTGATACTCATCGGTATACGGATACGCCTCGACGGCCGCGTCGATGCGCCCGATCAGCGCTTCGACCGCCGGGCCACGCAGGTCCGCCAGCAGGATCGGGGCGTTGCCATACCAGCGGCCGTCGGGAATACGGTCGCTGACGGACACCATGGAACCGTTGCGGCGCCGATTCCAGCGAGTCACCTCGTAGACTTTGTAGGCCGATGCATCCCTGGGCTTGACCGCAATCCAGGTATGCACGCCGAAGTAGCCGCGCCAGCGCACGGCGCGCGCGGCATAGACCTGGGCCACGGCTTCGGCGTGCTCGGCCGGGTCCGGCGCGAGCCCGACAGGCTCGCGACTGGCCTCGCGCCAGTTACCGGGCGACAGGTTGGCGGCGCGATCGAAATGCGCAATCGCGAACGAGACCACAGGCAGCAACAGCAACCATTTGAACCGACTCGAGCGCATACTCAATCGATTCCCAGGAGCGCGAGAAGTTCAAGATCGGCAAACCCGTCCGCCACGACATTGCGGCTGGCCTGGAAGGCACGAATGGCCGCTCGGGTTGCGGGCCCCGGCACGCCGTCGGCCGGCCCGGGATCGAAGCCGTTGTTGGCCAGCGCGGCCTGGATCGCGCTCATCTGATCTCGCGTCAGCTGCTCACCGTTCGGCGGCGGACGGTTCAAGCCGCCGGCGCCCGCGATGCGATCGGCGAGATGGCCGATCGAGAGCGCAAAAAACTCCGAGCGGTTCCAGCGCATGATGACATCGAAGTTGCGGTAGACGAGGAATGCGGGCCCGTCGCTGCCGGCCGGCACGATTAAAGCGGCATCGAGCTCGGCAACGGGAATCGGTGCGCCGGTGACGCTGGTCAGGCCGAGCTCGCGCCAGGCCGCAAGCGACCGCGGCCGATCACTGCCGGCCAGCGAGTAATCGAAACCCGCCGGCAGCAGGACTTCGCGGCCCCAGCGGTAGCCCGGCACCCAACCCATGCTCGCGACGAACCGGGCAGCGGACGACAGCGCGTCGGCGGTGCTCTGCCACAGGTTGGCGCGCCCGTCGCCGTCACCGTCCGTTGCGTGGGCCAGGTAAGTGGATGGCATGAATTGCGTCTGCCCCATCGCGCCTGCCCACGAACCCGTCATTTCGTCCGGCGTTGCATCGCCGCGATCGACGATGGTCAGCGCATTGATCAGCTCGTCCGTAAACAGCCCGCTGCGGCGTTGATCGCAGGCCAGGGTTGTCAGCGAATCGAAGACCGGGATGTCGCCGAGGACTCGCCCGAAGTCCGATTCCAGCCCCCAGAAAGCCACGAGATACTGGCCCGGCACGCCATGCTGCGCCGCAAGCTGATCGAGCAGCGACCGGTGCTCGGCGTACAGGGCGCGTCCCATCGATACCCGGCCCGCCGTCACCCGTAACCCGAGGTAGCGATCGAAGCTCTGAATGAACTCCGGCTGATTGCGGTCCGCCCGGATGACGCGCTCGAGCGGCTCCACGCCCGCCATGATCCCGGTGGCAACGGACTCCGAGATACCGCGCTCGACCGCCAGCGAGGCCAGGCGATTACGGCACTGGTCGAACGACTCCTGCGCGGCCACGACGGGCGCAACGGTCAAGAGAGCCAGGCAACCCAGGATTCGCAAAGCAGCATGACTTCGCAGCAGGTTCGGCATCAGGCGGCGCTCCTTGAAAGGTCTGCGAGATCCGCGCCCGTTGGCTTCTGAAACAGACGCAGCCCGAACTCGGGCAGGATCGCGAGAATATGGTCGAATATATCGGATTGCACGTCCTCATACTTGAGCCATTCGGTGGTTTGCGTAAAGCAATAGATCTCGATCGGCAGACCGTCGGGGCCGGGCTTCAGCTGGCGGACGAGCAACGTCATGTCGTCATGCAGTTCGGGATGGGTCTTGAGGTAATTGAGGACGTAGGCGCGAAACACGCCGACGTTGGTCAGCCGACGCCGGTTCACGGCGTACTTGCCCGCTGCACCGAGGGTTTCGGCCGCCTGCTCGAGCTCCAGCCGCTTCGCCTCGAAGTGCTCGTGCAACAGCGCGAACGCGTTGAGCTTCTCGAGCTCCGCATCGGTCAGAAACCGGATCGACGACTGGTCGATGTGGATGGCCCGCTTGATCCGCCGCCCGCCCGACTCGGACATGCCACGCCAGTTCTTGAATGACTCCGCAATGAGCTTGTAGGTCGGAATCGTCGTGATTGTCTTATCCCAGTTCTGGACCTTGACCGTGTGCAGGGCAACGTCGATGACGTCGCCGTCGGCGCCATAGGCCGGCATCTCGATCCAGTCGCCGACCCGCACCATGTCGTTGGCCGTCAGCTGCACGCTCGCGACGAGGCCTAAAATCGTGTCCTTGAACACGAGAAGCAGCACGGCCGTCATGGCCCCGAACCCGCCGAGCAGAATCAGAGGCGATTCGCCAATCAGGTTACTGATCAGGATCACGCCGCCGATGACGTAGACGACGATCTGCAGCACCTGCACGATCCCCTTGAGCGGACGCTCGCGCGAGACCGGATACGACTCGTAAATCTCGTTGGCCGCGGAAAGCGCGGCCACAATCGCGAGCGTCAGCGTCAGGGCCACGTAGGCCAGCGCCACGTTCTGCGTAATCGTCACTGCGGTCTCGGGCAGATCCGGAACCAGCAGGACGCCGGTGTGGATCACGAGCGCGGGAATCGCGTGGGTCAGGCGCGTCACCACCTTGTGACGCTTGAACACGTCATCCCATTGCGATTCCGTGCGACTCGCCAGCAAGTGCACTACGGCAATCAGGCCGCGACGGATCACGAGATCCGAAATCAGACCAATAATCAACAAGATAGCCACGCCGGCAATCGCGGGCAGCCAGGGGTGAATGCTTTCCAGACGCTCTAACATCATGTATTTCCGAGATAATCTTTAGAATTCTAGCCAAGGGCTTCGCCCGCGACCAATTGTGCGTATAATTTGCGCCCAACGCGGCAGCATAGGCCCCGAAACCTGTGAAAGTTGTCTTCGCCGTCGTTTGCAGCGCAGCGCTTGGCTCCTGCACGCCCGATCTCCCTTTGCTCGACCAGATCCGTCTACTCGGGGAGTTGCGTGTAGTCACCAGAAACGCGCCGACGACGTACTACTATGGCGCAACCGATCGCTATGGCGTCGAGTACGAGCTCGCGCAGGCGTTTGCGGACCATCTCGGCGTGCGCCTGCGTCTGGAGACGAAGGATCGTATCGAGCCGATCATTCCCGCCGTGTCGGACGAGAAGGCGCATATCGCCGCTGCCGGCCTCACGATCACGGCCTCGCGCGAGGAAGTCGTGACCTTCGGTCCGAGCTACCAGAGCGTTTCGACCCAGCTGATCTATCGCATGGGCAGGAAGCGGCCGCGCTCACTGGAGCAGACGATCGGCGGCACGATCGAGGTTCGGGCGGGCTCGAGTCATGTCGATCTGATGCACCGCGCGCTCGAAAAAACGCCCGGCCTGACCTGGGCCGAGTACCGCACGACGAGCGCGGAGACCCTCATGCGCCGGGTTGCAGACGGAACCATCGACTACGCCGTGGTCAATTCCAACGAATTCGACATGCTGCGTCACTATTATCCCGAGGTCAGGATCGCCTTCGACCTCAAGTCCCGCGGCGAGCTGGCCTGGGCGCTGCCCCCTGACGCCCCGGATCTGCGCCAGGCCGTCAGCGCGTTCTTTGCCGAGATCGAATCGACGGGCAGGCTACAGGACATTCTCGAGCGCTACTACATGGCTCAGCGCGACTTCGATTTTGTCGGCTCACGCGCCTTCGTGCGTCACCTGAATCAGCGCTTCCCGGCGCTCGAGGCAACGTTCCGGGAAGCCGCGCGACAAACGGGCATCGACTGGAAGCTTCTGGCCGCCATCGCGTATCAGGAATCGCACTGGGATCCGGCAGCTGTCTCGCCGACGGGCGTCAAGGGCCTGATGATGCTGACGGTAAACTCCGCGAGGCTCGTTGGCGTGCAGGACCGCGCAGACCCCAAGGAGAGTATCCTCGGCGGCGCGCGCTATCTGGCCCGCGTGCACGACAAGTTTCCGACCCGCATCCCCGAAGAGGATCGAATGCTGATGGCCGTGGCGGCCTACAACATCGGTTTCGGCCACGTCGAGGACGCCCGGATCATTGCCGAGAGCAGCGGCGCCGACAAGGACAGCTGGGACGACGTCCGGGCACACCTGCCCCTGCTCGCCGATGAACGCTGGTACCCGGCGCTGCGCCGAGGTTACGCGCAGGGCTCGGTCCCGGTGCAATACGTCGACAACGTGCGCCACTACTACTGGCTGCTCGATCGTCTGAGCAGCACAGAGATCTACGCGTCGCTGGTGGAGTCGGCCGCCGAGGCCGGCGACCCGATCTAGCACCTGGCGGCTCTACCGCCTCTGTCGAAAAAACGTCTGCAGCAATGCGGCAGCCTCGCTCGCGAGCACGCCGCCATCCACCTCGAGGCGATGATTCAGACGTGAATCCTGCGCGAGGTTCATGATCGACCCGGCCGCGCCCGTCTTCGGGTCCGCCGCGGCGTAGACCAGCCGCGCGACACGCGCATGAACCATCGCGGCCGCGCACATCGCGCACGGCTCGAGCGTGACGTAGAGAGTGGAGCCCGGCAGCCGATAGTTGCCGACCCGTTCCCCGGCCTGACGCAACGCCAGGATTTCGGCGTGCGCCGTCGGGTCGTTGAGCCGGATCGGTGCGTTGGCCGCTGCGGCAACGATTTCGCCGTCGATGACAATGACCGCACCAACCGGCACCTCGCCGTCCCCCTCGGCTGCCCGCGCGAGCACGAGCGCCTCGGCCATGAATGGCGCGTCCGCGTCCGGGTCGGATGCCCGGCTCATTCCCACTCGATCGTGGCGGGGGGCTTGCCGGAAATATCGTAGGTGACGCGGGAAATACCCGGGATCTCGTTGATGATGCGCCGCGATACGCGATCGAGGAAATCGTACGGCAGACGGGCCCAGGCGGCCGTCATGAAATCGATGGTCTCGACGGCGCGGAGCGCAATGACGTAGTCGTACTTGCGCCCGTCGCCCATGACGCCGACGGACCGGACCGGCAGAAAGACGGCAAATGCCTGGCTGACCTCGTCGTAGAGACCGGCCGCGCGGAGCTCTTCGATGAAAACGGCATCGGCGCGACGCAGAAGGTCCGCGTACTCCTTGCGAACCTCGCCGAGGATGCGCACGCCGAGCCCCGGCCCGGGAAACGGATGCCGATGAATCAGGACATCGGGCAGCCCGAGCTCGGCGCCAATCTGCCGCACCTCGTCCTTGAACAGGTCCCGGAGCGGCTCGATCAGTTCGAGCTTCATGGTGTCGGGCAGGCCGCCGACGTTGTGGTGCGACTTGATCAGATGCGCCTTGCCCGTCGCGGCACCGGCCGACTCGATCACGTCGGGATAGATCGTGCCCTGAGCCAGCCACTTCACGTCATCGAGCTCGGCGGCATGCTCGTCGAACACCTCGATGAACTCGTGGCCGATGATCTTGCGCTTTTGTTCCGGATCCTCGACGCCTTCGAGCGCCGCCATGAAACGCCGTTCCGCATTGGCCCGGATCACGTTGACGCCGAGGTGCTCGGCGAAGACGCTCATCACCTGGTCGCCCTCGTCGAGCCGCAACAACCCCGTGTCGACGAAGACACAGACGAGCTGATCGCCGATGGCCGCATGCAGCAAGGCCGCCACCACGGAGGAATCGACCCCGCCAGACAGGCCGAGCAGCACGCGATCATTGCCGACCGTCTCGCGCACGCGCGCGATGTGCTCGGCGATGATATTGGCCGGCGTCCAGTCGCCGGGGCACTTGCAGATATCGATCGCGAAGCGGCGAATGATCTCCAGCCCCGCGTCGGTATGCGTCACCTCGGGATGAAACTGGACGCCATACAGGCGCCGGTCCACATCTGCCATGGCCGCGAGCGGCGCGTTGGCCGATGCTGCGATCGGCCGAAAGCCGGACGGCAGCTCCTCGACGCGGTCGCCGTGGCTCATCCAGACGTTGAGCGTGGAGCCGGCCGAGCTCAGGCCACCGAGCAGCGGATCGTCGCCGACGAGATCGACCTCGGCAAACCCGAATTCGCGATGATCGGCAGCAGCGACCCGGCCGCCGAATTGCGCGGCGAGCGCCTGCATGCCGTAACAGATCCCGAGAATCGGCACGCCGAGCTCGAAGACGACCGGATCGGCACGCGGTGAGTCATCGGCCGAGACGGACTCGGGGCCGCCGGACAGCACGACGCCGGAGGCACCGAAGGCCTCGATATCGGCCGGGTCGGCATCGTAGGGCAGAATTTCGCTGTAGACACCGACCTCGCGGATGCGCCTGGCGATCAGCTGCGTGTACTGCCCGCCGAAATCGATCACCAGAATGCGCGAGCTATCGGGCGATTGATCCGCAGCCGGCCTCACGTTTGCGCTCAAGACGGGTTACTCGGACCGGTAATTGGGCGGCTCCTTGGTGATCGTCACGTCGTGGACGTGGCTCTCGCGCCGCCCGGCGCCCGTGATCCTGACGAAGCGCGGCCGCTCGCGCATCTCGGCGATGCTGCCGCAGCCGGTATATCCCATGGCGGCACGCAGACCGCCGACGAGCTGGTGCAGGATAGCGACCAGGCTGCCCTTGTACGGGACCCGACCCTCGATCCCTTCGGGAACGAGCTTGCTGAGCTCCTCGCTCGCATCCTGGAAATACCGATCGGACGAGCCGTGATCCTGCGCCATCGCGCCGAGCGAGCCCATGCCGCGATACGACTTGTATGAGCGGCCCTGGTAGAGCTCGACCTCGCCGGGCGACTCCTCGGTGCCGGCGAAGAGCCCGCCGATCATCGTCGCATGGGCGCCGGCGACGATCGCCTTGGCGATATCGCCCGAGAACCGGATCCCGCCGTCGGCAATGATCGGCACGTCGCTGCCGCCGACGGCCTTCGCAACCTCGGCCACGGCGGAGATCTGCGGCACGCCGACGCCGGCCACGATCCGGGTCGTGCAGATCGAGCCCGGCCCGACGCCGACCTTGACGCCATCGGCCCCGGCATCGATCAGCGCCTTGGCGGCCTCGGCCGTCACGATGTTGCCGGCGATGAGCTCCAGCGACGCGTGCTCTGCCTTGATCTGCCGCACCCGGTCGATGACACCGCGCGAATGGCCGTGCGCCGTGTCGACGATGATGACGTCGACGCCGGCGTCCACGAGCATCGAGACACGCTGCTCCGTGTCGATACCGGTGCCGACGGCTGCGCCGACGCGCAGGGCGCCGCGTTCGTCCTTGCATGCGAACGGGAAGTCGGTTGCCTTCTGAAAGTCCTTGGCCGTGATCATGCCGCGGAGCTTGAATTCCTTGTCGACGACGAGGACCTTTTCGATGCGGTGCTTGTGCAGGAGCCCGAGCACCTCGTCCTTGCCGGCGCCTTCCTGCACGGTGACGAGCCGGTCCTTTGGCGTCATCACGGTAGACACGGGGGCCTCGAACTGGGTCTCGAACCGGATATCGCGGTTGGTCACGATGCCGACGAGATCTTCGCCCTTGACCACGGGCACGCCGGAAATGTTCTCGGCCTGGGTCAGCTCGATCACGTCGCGGATCGTCGCCTCGGGCTCGATCGTGATCGGGTCGCTGATGATGCCGCTCTCGTACTTCTTGACGATCTGGACCTGGCGCGCCTGCTCGGCCGGCGACATGTTCTTGTGAATGATGCCGATCCCGCCTTCCTGCGCGATGGTTATCGCGAGGCGCGCCTCGGTCACCGTGTCCATCGCGGCGGAAACGATCGGAATGTTGAGGGCGAGCCCCCGGGTCAGCCGGGTTTCCAGGGAAACTTCGCGGGGCAGGATCTCGGAATACGCGGGCTCAAGGAGGACGTCGTCGAATGTCAGCGCCTCGTCGATAATCCGCATGCAGTGCCCCTGCTGTCTCGAGTAGGCGCGCAAGTGTAAAGGTCTCGACCGGCGCAGTAAACGGCTGGCAGGATTCCGGCCGATTCAGTACGCTGAGGGCAATGGCGCGCACGAAATCACTGACCCTCGGTCTGGACGAAAACACCGAGGTGCTCTCGGTCAGCGCGCTCAACCGCGAAGTCCGGCAGCTGATCGAGGAGGGTCTCGGCCGAGTCTGGGTCGAAGGCGAAATCTCGAATCTGGCCCGCCCCTCCTCGGGGCACATCTACTTCTCGCTCAAGGACGAAAAGGCCCAGGTCCGCTGCGCGATGTTTCGCCAGGCAAACCGGCGGCTCGGCTTCGCGCCGACCGACGGGCTCCAGGTTCTGGTCCGGGCGCAGGCCGGCCTCTACGAGGCGCGCGGCGACTACCAGCTCATCGTCGAGCACATGGAGGAAGCCGGCGAAGGCGCGCTCCGGCGACGCTTCGAGCAGCTCAAGGCCAGGCTCGCGGACGAGGGCCTGTTCGACCCCGAGCGCAAGCGCGAGCTGCCGGAAATTCCCGAACGAATCGGCGTCATCACCTCGCCGACGGGGGCGGCGCTCCGCGACGTCCTGATCTCGCTCCGGCGTCGCTTTCCCGCGGCCCAGGTGCTGATCTACCCGACCAGCGTCCAGGGCGACAAGGCCGCCGGGGAAATCGTCGCCGCGCTCGAGCGCGCCTCGAGCCGGGCCGAGTGCGACCTGCTGATTCTGACGCGCGGCGGCGGATCGCTGGAGGACCTTTGGCCTTTCAACGAGGAGGCCGTGGCTCGAGCCGTCGCCGGGGTTTCGATTCCGATCATCGTTGGCGTCGGCCACGAGACCGATTTCACGATCGCCGAGTTCGTTGCCGACCTCAGGGCCCCGACGCCATCGCAGGCCGCCGAGCTCGCCGTGCCGGAGCAGCGTGATTACTTCGAACGGCTGCTGGGCCTGGCGGAATTGCTCTCGCGTGCCTTGCGCCGGCTGATGCGCGACGAGCAGCGACGCCTCGATACGCTCGAGCACCGGCTCAGCCGCGCGCATCCGGGCATGACGCTCAAGACCAAACACCAACGCGTCGACGACATCGAGGGCCGGCTGAAGCGCGCGCTCAAGGACGCAATGACCTCGACGACATCACGCCTGAAGCTCATCGAGCGCGGCCTGTCGGCGCTCAGCCCGCTGGCCACGCTGGACCGAGGCTACGCCATCGTCACGCGGCAGAGCGACGGCGAGCTCGTGACGCGCGGCGATGCCGTCGAGCCGGGCGCGGGTATCGAGGTTCGCCTCGCCGAGGGCGGTCTGGCCGCCACCGTGAATTCCACCACCGGAGGTAAACGAACTTAGCAGGGTCAGCCCGCTGGCCCCGGAGGTCCAATGCAAACCTTTATCGCAGCAGTTTCGTCCGCATTGATCATCTCGTTCATGTGCTCGGTATTCGAATCGGTCGTGCTGTCGATCAATACCGCTCAGGTCGAGGCCCTCGCCAAGACGGGTGCGCGATCGGGTCGGCTCATGCGCCAGTTCAAGGAACGTATCGACGTGCCGATCGCGGCCATTCTGATCGTCAACACGATCGCCCATACGATCGGCGCGGCCGTGGCCGGCGCGAGCTATCAGAACGTCTTCGACCCCGGCACCTTATGGATCTTCTCTATCGTATTCACCCTCGCGGTGCTGCTGTTCACCGAGATCATCCCGAAGACGCTCGGCGTGACCCATGCCATGGCCCTGGCGCCGGTCGTCGCCTACGGCATCCAGGCCTTGATCGTCGTTTTGAGGCCCATCGTTGCGGTCACGGAAAAGATCTCGGCGGCCTTGCGCGGCGATGCGAAATCGCCGATCACGTCGATCGAGGAGATTCGCCTGCTCGCACAGCTCGGCCGGAGCGAGGGCGCCGTCGGGGCACGCACGGCCGGCATCATCGTCGGCGCCACGCAGCTGCGCGAACTTTGTGCCGTCGACGTGATGCTGCCCCGGCGCGAGGTCGTCTATCTCTCGGGGCTCGAGTCACGCCGGACTGTCGTTGATCGCGTGCGCGAATCGCGCCACAGCCGCTTTCCGTACACCCCGACCGACGCCGTCGACCAGTTCTCCGGCGTCGTGCTCGCCAAGGAACTCCTGCTGCAGCTCGACGCGGGCGACTCTGATGAGATCGACTGGAACGAGCTGGTCCACGAGCCCGTCGTCGTTCCCGAGTATCAGCCTCTGAATATGCTGCTCCGGACGTTTCAGGAAGAGCGCAGACACATGGCGTTCGTCGTCGACGAGTACGGTCAGTTTCTCGGTATCGTCACGATCGAGGACGTGCTCGAGGAAATCGTCGGTGACATCATCGACGAGAGCGACATGGAGACCGAGCTGTTCGTCCGTCACGAGGACGGCAGCCTCGAAGTCGACGCCGACATCGACCTGCGCCGCGTCGCCGCAATTCTCGAGGTCGACTGGAACCCGGCGGAAAGGTCCCGCAACGTCAACGGGCTCGTGATGGACAAGCTCGGCCGGCTGCCGCAGGCCGGTGACACGATCGAGTGGCAAGGCCACGTGATCGAGGTGCTCGCGGCATCCGAGCTCCGCGCCGAGCGGGTCTCTGTTCGCAAAGCCGGCAAGTAGCGCCGGTGGAGCCAGCCGCGGCTAACGCGCGAAGTGCTCCTCCAGCCTGCCAGTCGCAACGAGATCTCTAAAGTAGCTGTCGGGATCGCAGGGCGCCTGCTCGGTCAGATCGACGGCGTCGTCGCGGGCCGAATAGCGCTGGCGCACGAGTGGCTCGGTGTAATAGGGGTCGTAAATCGTCATCTTCCGATCGATCGTCAGACCGTCTTCGCTCGGCACATAGCGCTCGACGATACGGGTCCCCTCGCCAGACATCGGCAGCCCTGAGCCGTCGATCCAGGCAGCGCTCAGATGCGTGGTCTCGATGACGAGCTCATTGCCTTCCCAGCGGCCGACCGAGAAACCCATCGGCGTCGGCGGCGTGTCGGAGGGCGCCGAGCGGCCATCCATCCAGACGCGCCTCGGCGTGTTGTGCTCGATGTAGACCATCAGGTAGTGATTGCCGGCGTCGATGATGTCGGCATGGTAAGGCGCGCCGAAAATGCGGGGCAGGCCCGGCGCGACGCAGCGCAGCGACGGATCGTGCCAGGCCTCGGTCGCCTCGAACAGCGCCCGCCCTGCGGCCGTGAACGGCGTCGGCTTGGGCTCGAGGTCGTTGACCGTCACCGTCCAGCGATACGTGTTGCGCCACGGGCCCGTGATGTCCACCGGGTATCGGTTGCCGCCGGCAGAGTAGGTGTAATCCGAGTCCGCGCTCGCGTTTACGGCGTTGCGATCACCCGCGCGGCGAGTCGTTGCAGTCGCTTCCGCCGGCGGCGGGACCTCCACGCCAGCGGCGCTCACCATCTGGCGAATCTGCAGCTTCTTCGCGCCACCGCGGCCGAGACTGCCGGAGACCGTGACCTCGTCACCCACCTCGATCGAATTCTCGAACCAGCCCCGGCCACGCAGCGTGGTGACGTTTCCGCCCTGCAGCTCCCAGTCCTCGGTGGAGCCGTCGGCGTTGGTCACCGTCAGCCGGTAGCGGACGTGCGGATTCGTGAACCAGACGCGCGTGATCTCGCCCTGAAGCTCGCCCTGCTGACTCGTATCGAACTCTGCGGCCACCGAATGATGGCTCCAGACGGGCAAGGCGTGGAAAGCTAACCAGATAGCAGCCACGCTGGCCACTGCATTCAGTCCAGATGATCGCGACATAGCTCCCCCTCCATACGCATTCGAGCCAAAGCGTGATTCTACTCCCGAAAATCGGGCTAGGAAGCCCATCTGCGCCTTACGACCCTGATGGCAACCCAGATCGCGCCAATCAGCAGCAAGATACCCATGAGCATGGCGCCGGGAGCGTCGTCGACTTCACCGATACAGATGCCCGCGACGGCGAGGACCAGGCCCGTTACAACGATAGCGGAAGCCAGAAATTTACGTCTCACAACGACCCGCCTCGGCCGCGTATGCCTGACGAAGCGTGCGACTGCCGAATACTCTTGGCACAAATGGCCTGTTTTTGTCGAGAATCCATCTTACGAGAGGCCTGACCCGGATCTATCGTAACTCCAGGCCCCGAGGGCGCGCGGGAGAACACGACGGAAGCTCTGATCTACACGGAAAATCTGCTCCGCCTTGGTTCCTGCCTCGTCAGGAACATTCTGCACCTGCGCTTGCTCACGGTCACCGCGGCATGCTGCCTGCTGCAGCTGCCAAGCGTTCTTCGGGAGCGTGCATCTGCTCGCCGGGGGCGAATCCGAACCGGATCCGACAACTCGCAAAGGCCAGAATGACGATTTACTATCTGCCCATGGATCGAAACCGAAGCGCCCTGATTTCCGCGTTCGCTGGCACCGGCCTGGCTCTGCTAGGCATCGCCGCCAGCGCCCAGTGGATCGGCTACCCGACCGCCGACGTGCCTCGGCGGGCTGACGGGTCGGTCGACATGTCGGCCCCGGCACCACGACTCGCCGACGGCAAGCCCGACCTGTCGGGAATCTGGATTTCCGATGTGACGCCCGAAGGCGAGGAAAGCCCGAGCGACCCCTTCACCCTGCCGTCCTCCAGGCATATGCAGAACATCGGCGTCGATCTGCCCGAGGGGCTCCCCTACCAGGACTGGCTCGTACCTATCGTCGAGGAGCACTCCGCCAACCTCGCGATCAACGACCCGCATATTCGTTGCCTGCCGGACAACTTCCTGCGGGCTTACGGCCTGCCGCACATGCTCAAATTCGTACACACGCCGGATCTGCTCGTCGTCCTGAACGAGATGAACGCAGGCTACCGCCAGGTCTTTACCGACGCCCGACCCTTACCGGATGATCCGACGCCTTCATGGCAGGGCTATTCCTCGGCGCATTGGTCGGGCGACACGCTCGTCGTCGACACGATCGGCGTTCGTGACGGGAGCTGGATCGACTGGAGCGGCAGCGTCATCACCGAGGCCGCCAGAGTCCGCGAGGAAATCCGCCGGCCCGACTTCGGCCACCTGGAGATTCAGGTCACGGTCGATGATCCGAGAGCATACACAGAGCCCTGGACGGTCAACCTGCGACAACGCATCGTTGTGGACGGAGAGCTCATCGACGAGATCTGTCTCGAGAACGAGCAGTTCGTCGAGCGCATGGGGCTCCCCAACTAGACCTGCCCGGCGAGGAGCATGAGATGAGCGTGACCGCAAGATTGAAGCGAAGGCTGACACTGATTGCCGTGCTTGCTGCCGTTGTCGCAACCGCCAGCGCGCACCACTCGTTTCCGGCTCAATACGATGCCGACAAAACCGTCACGCTGACGGGCACGGTGACGGACGTCCAGTGGACCAACCCGCACATCTTCATCTATATCGACGTCACCGATGACAACTCGGGCGAGGCCGTTAATTGGGCGCTGGAAATGGGCGGGCCGAACGCGCTGCTGCGTCTCGGCTGGAAGCGCGACTCGCTCAAGCCCGGTGACGTCATCACCGTGGACGGCGCCCTCGCGCGCGACGGCAGTAATCTGGCGAATGCGGAATCAATCGTTCTGACAAGCACTGGCCAGCGGATGCTCGCGGGCTCGAGCCGCGACGCGCAATAGCGTCAGGCCAAGAATTTCGCGATCGTCGGTCGATAACGGTCCATATCGACGAGAAACGCGTCGTGACCCTGCAAAGATTCGAATTCATGATATTCGACGCTGCGGCCGTGGCCCGAGAGGCCGTCGGCCAGCTCCTGCTGCTGCTGGATCGGGAACAGGAAATCGGTCTTCACGCCGATGACCAGGGCCCGTTTGACCTGGACCCTGCCGAGCGCGCCCGCAACCGATGCGCCGTGATCGGCAATATCGAACAGGTCGCTCGCGCGTGAGAGGTAAAGATAACAGTTGGCGTCGAACTGGCCGACAAACTTCTTGGCGTGGTGCTCGAGGTAGGACTCGACTTCGAAGTTCATGCCGAAGGGGTCGCCCTCCACGTGCTCGGCACCGACGCGCTCGCGGCCGAAACGCAGCCTCCACTCTTCCGCCGATCGATAGGTGATCATGCCGAGCTTGCGGGCGAGCCGCATGCCGGTCAGCGGCGGCGCGTCGATCGGATACTCCCCGCCCCGCCAGGCCGGGTCCTTGCGAATCATCTCGCGCTGCAGCGAGCGCAACGCGATCGAAAACGGCAGGGAGCGCGTGCCCGTCGACATCAATACCATTGCGTCGGCAAGCCCGGGGAACTGCATCTCGAATGCCAGCGTCGTCATCCCGCCCATCGAGGGCCCGACGATTGCGTGCAGGCGCTCGATGCCCAGATACTTCAGCGTCTCGTAGCCGGCGCGGGCGACGTCCTCGAGAGACAGCACGGGAAAGCTCAAGCGATAAAGCTCGCCTGTCTTCGGGTCGATCGACGCCGGTCCCGTCGAGCCGAAACAGCTGCCGAGCGAGTTCACGCAAATGACGAAGAACCGGCGCGTGTCGATCGGCTTGCCGGGCCCGATGATTTCCTCCCACCAGCCCGGGGTCGGGTCGTTCTTGCTCGATGCCGCGTGAGCCGACGGTGAGAGCCCGGTGAAGATCAGGATCGCGTTGCTGCGATTCTGGTCGAGCTCACCCCAGGTCTCGTAGGCGATCGTCGGCGATTCGAGCCGGCCTCCGAGATGCATCGAAAACTGGCCGTCAACGGTGAAGTGGCGGCGTGCGGCCGTCACGATGCCCCCCTGGAACTCATCGAGCGCAGCAGTTTAAAGGCGGCCCGAGCATTCCTTTGTAACTTATCGTTATGACAATAGATCACGAGGCAGGGGTCGTGCCGGCAAGTCATCGGCTATGCCGAATGACGCGCTGGCGGCGCTTGCGCTGACGCGGCGTCAAGACGTTGCGCCGGCCGGCGAACGGATTCTCGCCGGTGCGAAACTCGATGCGAACCGGCGTGCCGACGAGCTTCAGTGCCTTGCGGAAGCTGTTCTCGAGGTAGCGCTGATAGCGCGCCGGAACGCGCGACGCCTGGCTGCCGTGAATGACAATCAGCGGCGGATAGCGCCCGCCCTGATGCGCGTAGCGCAATCGAATACGCCGGCCGCGGACGATGGGCGGTGGATGCGCCGTCGTCGACCGCTCCAGCAGCTCGTTGAGTCTGGGGGTCGGTATCTGCCGGCCTGCCGACTCATACGCGCGCATGGCCGATTCGATGAGCTCTGCGATGCCGCTGCCATGCAATGCCGAGAGATACCGCACCTCGGCATAGGCGACGAACTCGAGCTGCCGGTCGACCTCGCGCTCCACGCGTCGGCGTGCCGGGATCTCCATGCCGTCCCACTTGTTGATGCCGATGACGAGCGCGCTGCCGCGACTCTGGGCCAGGCCGATCAGATGCAGATCCTGGTCCGTTACGCCTTCGCGCGCGTCGATGAGCACGATGACGACGCCGGCATCTTCGATCGCCTTCAACGACTGCACGACGCTGAACTTCTCTATCGCCTCGTCGATTCGCGCGCGCCGGCGAATACCGGCCGTGTCGATCAACTCGAAACTGTGCCCTTCCCGTTCGCAGGGCACGACGATGCTGTCGCGCGTCGTTCCGGGTGTGGGCGAAGTGACGAGGCGGTCGCTGCCGATCAGCCGATTGATCAGCGTCGACTTGCCGACATTCGGACGACCGACGACGGCAAGCCGCGGAACGTCCTCGTCTGCGGGCTCGGGCGCCGGCTCGAGATCGAACGGCTCGAGCACGTGCCGCACGAGGCGGCCGATGCCCTGTCCATGACGGGCGGCAATAACAGCCGGCTCACCGAGACCAAGCGCATGGAACTCCGCGGCCGCCATCTCGGGCGCGAGGCCCTCGGACTTGTTGATCGCGAGCGTGACAGGCTTGCCGGAGCGGCGCAATCGCTCGGCAATGGCGAGATCGGCGGCCATCGCGCCTTGCCGCTGGTCGACCACGAGCACGATGGCGTCGGCCTCGTCGAGCGCGTAGGCCACCTGCCGGTCGACACCCGGGTCGATCTCGACCTCGCCGACGCCACCGAGACCACCGGTGTCGATGGCGACGTAACGGGCGCCCTCGAATTCGGCGATGCCGTAGCGGCGGTCGCGCGTGACGCCCGGCTGGTCGGCGACCAGGGCATCACGCGAACGGGTCAGCTGATTGAATAGAGTCGATTTACCGACGTTGGGTCGGCCGACGAGCGCGACGGCTGGCAGCATTCTCTGTCCCCACCGCCTAGGACGACCTGTCGACGATTTCCAGAGCGGCGAGCGTGCCGTCCTCGGACTGAACGAACAGCAGCGGGCCGAGCGCAAGCGGCTGCGCCGTAATCTGCCCGGACCCGACCCGGTGACGCCCGACAAAGCGTCCGTCGCTCGCGCTCAGGAAATGCACATAGCCCTCGTAGTCGGCGACCACGACCGTATCCCGAAACCGGCTGGCCGCCGTCACGTCGCGGAGCCGCAGGGCCTCCTGCCGCCAGACCTCGTTCCCGTTCCGACGGTTCAATGCGACGACGCTGCTGACGTCACTGGTCACATAGACGTTCTGGATATCGACACCGATCCCGGTGAAGGACGAGAAATCGCGCTCCCAGAGCACGGCGCCCGAGGTCAGGTCGACGGCTGCAGCCCGCCCCTGAAACGTCGCCGCATAGACATCATTGCCGAAGACCTCGAGATCGACCCCGACGTCGACGAGCCGATCGATCTCCGATCGCCCGACGGGTGACGCGAGCTGGATCTCCCAATTGGATTGCCCGAACTCCATGTCGTAGTTGCCCACGCGGCCATTGTCGAAGCCCGCGATGACATTCTCGCCAATGACGATCGGTGAGCTGTTGCCGCGCAGCGTCAGGACCGGAAGCGACTGGACGATGGTCCAGAGTTCGCTGCCGTCCTCGACTGCAAGCGTCGTCAGCCTGCCGTCGACGCTGCGAAATGCGACGCCGTCATCATCGACGACCGGCGCGGCGAGCACCTCACTGCCAACGTCTTCCTGCCAGACCGGCTCACCGGTCGCGGCGTCGAGTGCGAGCAGTGTGCCGTCGGTGGTGCCGAATACGACGATACCACCGCCGACCCCCGGGCCGGCCGCGAGCCGGCTGCCAGTCTCGCGACTCCAGACGAGCTCGCCATTGGTCAGATTGAAAGCGGTCGCCGTGCCATCCTGGGCGCCTGCAAACAGGAGCCGGCCGTCCGTCGCAGGCGCGAGCCCGAGACGCAGCCGTTCGCTGCCCTCGCCGACGCTGGCGCTCCAGACCTCGCGGATTGCAAGCGTCTCGTCGAAAGAAACGAGATTCGCCGGCGGCTCGATGGTGTTACCGCCACCACACGCTCCTAGCCCGCCCGCAACGAGCAACAGCCAGATGCGCGCCTTCATCCCTCGTCTCCCGATTCCGCGGAATCGGGCACCGTCGCCTGAATCAGGTCATTGAGCTTGAGCTGCACGAAGTCGCTGTCGACGGTCCCGTTGGCAGCGCCGAACAGTGCATCGGTATAGGCGCTGATTGCCGCCTCCGTGTTGCCGGCCGCGGCATGAATGTCGCCGCGAATCTCGCTGAAGCGGGCTTCGAACTCGCCGGCATCGGCCACGTTCAGGACATCGAGAGCGCGATCGAACTGCTCGTCGTAGGCCAGAACGCGCGCCAGCCGCTCGCGTGCAATGTTGGCGAGACCCGCGTCGCCGCTTTGCGCGACCACGGCTTCGAGCTCGAGAATCGAGCGGTCCGTATCCCGAACCAGATTGTCCTGGGCGATCAGCAGCCGCGCCTGATCCGTGTAACCGCTCGCTGCATAGTCGGTGGCGAGCCGGGTCAGCAGCGCGTCGACCTGCTCGCGGTCGTCATCCTCGACCGACTGCACGAGCTCCCGATAGATGACTCCGGCGTCCTCGGCGATGCGCAGCTCACGCGCCTGGTACTGGCCCCAGCCGAAATAGCCGAGACCCGCGAGAACGGCGCCGCCGACGAGGTACCACCCGTTCTCCCGCCACCATTGCCGGATCAGCTCGATTTGCTCTTTTTCTGAAAGGTTTTCGTCCATGGTCCGGCGCTATTCTAACGGCTTAGCAGCGTGCTGAGCGCTTCGGCGAGCCCGGACTCGGTCAGTGACTGCTGGCCCTTGTCCTCGCGCAAGTCCTTGAGGCCGACCTCGCCGCTGGCGATCTCGTCCTCGCCGAGGATCAGCGCGTAGCGCGCGCCCGACTTGTCGGCTCGCTTCAGCTGCGCTTTGAAGCCCGCTGACGGCTGCGCCAGCACGACCCTGAGGCCGTCTATGCTGCGCCGCAGCGACTCGGCCAGAGCAAAGCCCTTCCGGCGCGCCGCGTCGCCAACGGCGACGACACAGGCATGCGGGACCTCTGCTGCCGGCTCCTGCCCTTCGGCCCGCATCACCTCGACCACCCGCTCGATGCCGAGCGCCCAGCCCACGGCCGGCGTCGGCCGCCCGCCGAGCTCGGCAACGAGCCCGTCGTACCGGCCGCCGGAGCAGATCGCGCTCTGCGCACCGAGCCGATCGGTGACCCATTCGAAGACCGTGCGCGAGTAATAATCGAGGCCACGCACGAGCCTCGGGTTGATGACGAAGTCGACACCGACGTCACCAAGCAGCGTCTTGACACGCTCGAAGTGGTCCCTGGACTCGGCGTCGAGCGAATCGGCAAGCAGCGGCGCGGCGGCGACGAGCTCGCGCATGTCGGGATTCTTGCTGTCGAGAATACGCAGAGAGTTGCGCTCGAGGCGCCTCTGGCTGTCTTCGTCGAGCCGGTCCTTGTGCGCCGAGAAATACTCGACGAGCTCGCGCTTGTATTCGACCCGGGACTCCGGGGTGCCGAGCGAATTGATCTCCAGCGTCGCGCTCTCGATGCCGAGCGCCTGCCACAGCCGCGCCGAGATGACGATCAGCTCGGCGTCGATCTCGGGGTCGCCGTAACCCAGCGCCTCGATGTTCAGCTGATGGAACTGTCTGTAGCGGCCCTTCTGCGGCCGCTCGTGGCGAAACATCGGGCCCGTGCACCAGAGCTTCTGTTGCTGATTGTGCAGCAGTCCGTTGCTCAAACCTGCCCGGACGACGCCCGCCGTCGCCTCGGGCCGCATCGTGACCTGATCGCCGTTGCGATCCTCAAAGGTATACATCTCCTTCTCGACGATATCGGTCGCCTCACCGATCGAGCGGCTGAAGAGCTCGGTCCTTTCGAGCACCGGAAGCCGAATCTGACCGTAGCCGTAACCATTGAAGAGCTCCGCAGCGCTGGACTCGACACGCTCCCAGTAGGGTGCGTCCGCCGGCAAGACGTCGTTCATGCCCCTCACGGGCTGGATGATTTTCATGAGACCTGATTCGGCCCCGAGCCGAGGGTGAACCACCACAGGATCGATGCGGCTGCAATGAGCAACAGGATGCCTGCCACGATCCACGGCACGTTGCTGCGCTGGTCGCGAAGCCTGAACTCGGTCATCGGTCGAATGTCCACGCTCGCATTGCCGGCCGAGCTATCGTATTCGGCCAGCAGCTCGCCGACATCGAGACCGAGCCTGGCGCCGTACTGCTTGATATAGCCCCTGGCGAAGACGGGCGCGCCGAGCAGGTCTAACCGGTCGTCCTCGAGCGCAGTGAGCAATTCGGCGCCGATGCGAAGCTCCGCCTCGACGGCCTCGATCGACAACTCCTTGGATTCGCGCGCGCTCTTCAGCTTGACGCCCAGCGTCTCAGCCGATTCCGCCTCCTGCGCGTCGGTCTCCTGTGCCTTCCTAGCCGCCATCTCGCTCGAAATCTTGCAGCTGACTCAAGACCGGCGAGCCCGGAAACTCGCGCTCCAGCCGCGTCGCGCACGCTGTCGCGGCCTCCTCGGAGCTCAGCCGTCTTTCGATGACATAGCAGGACAGGAGATCCTGGGCCTGAATCTGCGTGCTGCGCTCCAGCCGCTGCCAGAACGCGCGGCCCTGGAAGTAATTGGCGGTTCGGATCGAGACGTCGACCATGCCGCGCAACGCGGCGACATTCGATCCATCGGTGTCGAGTGCCCGACGCAGATAAGCCTCCGTTGCCCCGAAATCACCGGCACTCAGCGAGCACGTGGCGGCATTCATGACCGGGGTCAGAACAGCCGAACCGCGCAAGGCATCGATGGCCCGCTCGAAATAGGGCTCGGCGTCGTCCCAGCGGTTTTGCCGGCACAGAAACACGGCATAGCCGTTCTGGGTATCGGCGTCGCGCGGCGCAAGCTGCGTGGCGCGGCGATGATGCTGCTCGGCGAGCTCGAACTCTTCGGTCTGGTCGTAAGCGATGGCTATTGTGCGGTGGGCGTTGGCCAATCGGGGCTGGATATCGATCGCCCGCTGCAGCGCATCGATCGCCAGATCCGGGCGCTGCTCCTGGAGGTACCCGATCCCGAGCGCGAGGTTCGCCTCGGCCTGCTCGGCCTCCGAAGCCGGCTCACGCGCGATCGAGCCCTCGGTGACACAACCGCTCATGGCGATCGTGGCGATCGTGGCGACGATGAGGATGCTGACTGGGGCAATCTTCATGAGCTCGTGCTCCCGGATAATTTCTGACTCAATCTCGTGCGGCGGCGGTCCCGGACCTGCCCCGCGAGCTGACCGCAGGCGGCGGCAATATCGTCGCCGCGCGGCCGCCGGAAAGTCGCCACGATACCCGCAGCGTTCAGAGTCTGCCAGAAGGCGTCCATCGCTGCCTGCCTCGAGCAGCGAAATTGCGTGCCCTCGAAACTGTTGAACGGGATCAGGTTGACCTTGGCCGGCCGGCCTTTGAGCAGCCGAATCAATTCCCTCGCCTGCGGCACGCTGTCGTTGACGCCGTCGAGCATGACGTACTCGAAAGTGATCTGGCGCGAAGCGAGCACCTCGGCATACTGCCAGCACGCGTCGAGCAACTCCTCGATCGGATGGCGCCGGTTGATCGGCACGAGCTCATCGCGCAGGTCATTGGTCGGCGCATGCAGCGACACGGCGAGCGCGACATTGCAGTCGTCGGCCAGCCGACGAATCTGCGGCACGAGCCCGGCCGTCGAGATCGTGACCCGGCGGCGCGACAACCCGTAGGCGTGGTCATCGAGCAGCAGCCGGGTCGCCGCGACGACGTTGCGGTAGTTGGCGAGCGGCTCACCCATACCCATGAAGACGACGTTGCTGATCTCGGCGGGGGCGGCAGCCGCGCTCGCGAACGCCACCTGCCCCAGGATTTCCGCCGAGCTCAGATTGCGGTTGAAGCCCTGCTGTGCCGTCGCGCAGAACGCGCAATCGAGCGCGCAGCCAGCCTGCGAGGAAATGCACAGCGTGTTCCGGCGCGGCTCGGGAATGAGCACCGCTTCCACGGCCTGCCCGCCGCCGACGTCGAGCAGCCATTTGATCGTGCCGTCATCCGACCGGTCCTCGCGCAACAGTGACGGCGTCGCGAGCGACGCGACTGACTTGAGCGCCTCGCGCAACGCGAGGCTCAAATCGGTCATGGCATCGAAATCGAGAACGTGTCGCCGATGCATCCAGTGCATCAGCTGGCGCGCGCGATACGGGCGCTGACCGATAGACGCGACGAAAGACTCGAGCTCGTCGCCGGAGTAGCCCAGCAGGTTCGGCTTGGCTACCCGGGGCGATTCGACTGTCAGCGCGTTCGCGGACAAAGCTCCCCCTCGTCGAAGAAGTACGCGATTTCGGTCGCAGCCGTGTCCGGGCCGTCCGAGCCGTGCACCACGTTCTCTTCGATCGAGCTTGCGAAATCGGCGCGGATCGTTCCGGGCGCGGCATCGGCCGGATTCGTCGCGCCCATGATCTCGCGGTTCCTGGCGATCGCGTTGTCGCCCTCGAGCACCTGCACGACCACGGGCCCCGAGGTCATGTAACTGACCAGATCCGGAAAAAACGGCCGCGCCTTGTGCACGGCGTAGAAACCCTCGGCCTGCTCCTTCGTCAAGCGCAGCATCTTGGCCGCAATGATGCGCAAGCCGCCCTGCTCGAACCGGCCGTAAACCTCGCCGATCAGGTTCTTTTCCACCCCATCCGGC
Organism: Gammaproteobacteria bacterium; assembly: GCA_036526155.1. GTDB lineage: Bacteria > Pseudomonadota > Gammaproteobacteria > Steroidobacterales > Rariloculaceae > DATCZB01. The sequence goes on along the minus strand of DATCZB010000147.1, from coordinate 24,762 downwards.
TTGATGATCGATAAAGTGCGTTCTTCTGCCATCGTTCGTCCCTGAGATCCTTAAATGTTGAAACTTTCGCCGCAACCACACTCGCCCTTGACGTTGGGGTTGCGGAACTTGAACGCCTCGTTGAGTCCGTCCTTGACGAAATCAACCTCGGTGCCGTCGATGAGCGCGAGGCTGTCGGGGTCGACGATGACCTTGACGCCCTGGCCTTCGAAAACAGCATCTTCCTGTTCGATCGCATCGGCGTAGTCGATGACATACGCATAACCGGAGCAGCCCGTCTTGCGAACGCCAACCCTGAGCCCGATACCGTGGCCGCGCTGCTGCAGATAACTGCGAACGCGTTCCGCGGCACTGGCGGTCAATGAGATAGCCATATGTTCTATCCTTGTTCCTTCGATATCGCCATCAGGTGACAGGCGGCCAGCGCATCCTCTATTCGCAACAGTTTGCCGAGCTTCTCTCGCGGCATCTCGAGCCGTCGCGCAATGTCGTCGACGTTCAGGTTGGCCAGCGCCGCAACCGGCTGCCCCTTGAGCGCCTCGGCGACGAGATCCGCCGCAGCCAGACCCGCCGGACAGCCGAAAGCCTGAAAGCGCACGCGCTCTATCCCGTCACCGCGCAACTCGACCTGAAACCGGACCCAGAAGCCGAGGCTCCGGTCTTCCGCAGCCCCCGCCACAACTGTGCCGGCGTCAGCGGCCAGCGTGCCGGCCGAGGCCAGGACAGAAAACCGCTGCCGAACCTCGGTGCCGTAATCCATAGACTTAAACGAGAAGTTTAACGGAAAGCCTCAGGTCGAGCACCAATCCGGCGCGCCAACCGCCACGGCCCGTAAACGACCGACCTCCGCCCGGATGCGCCCGATCGCAGCAGCGATTTCCTGCTCTGTCGTAAACCGGCCGACGCCGAATCGCAGCGTGCTCTCGGCCAGCGCATCGGACAGCCCGAGACTGCGCAGGACATGAGACGGCGCCGGGTCATTCGAGGTGCAGGCCGAGCCCTGCGACACGGCGATATCCGCGAGCGCCAAGCGCAGGCTCTCACCCTCGACGCCCGGAAAGCTGACGCTGAGAATGTGCGGCGCCAAGCGCGAAGGATCACCGTTGCGCCGCGCATCCGGAATCGCCGCGAGACCCGACCAGAGCTGCTCGCGCAGCGCCGCCAGGCGCGACGGCTCGTCGCTGTCGGACGCGAGCTCGAATGCCTTGCCGAATCCCGCTATCTGGTGGGTCGGCAGCGTGCCGGCTCGGACGCCGAGCGCGGCCTCCCCACCGTGAATCAGGGGCTCGAGCTCGACGCCGGGGCGAATGTAGAGCGCGCCGATCCCCTTAGGCCCGTTGAGCTTGTGCGCAGTCAACGAGCACAGATCGAGCTGCCAGCCCTCGATGTCGAGCGGCACCTTGCCCGCGCCCTGCGCCGCATCGACGTGCAGCAGGACACCGGCCTCGCGGCAGATGCTCGCGATCGCCTCGATATCCTGCACGGTGCCGATCTCGTTATTGACCTGCATGATCGAGACGAGCCTCGTCTCGGGCTTGAGCGCCGCGGCGACCGCATCGGGGGCGACGAGCCCGCCGGCGTCACACCCGAGCAGCGTGACCGCGACGCCCCTGGCCTCGAGCGCGCCTGCCGTGTCGAGCACCGAACGATGCTCGATCCGCGTCGTGATCAGGTGCCCCGGCTCCTCGAGGCGGCCGAACACGCCCTTGAGCGCCAGATTGTTGGACTCGGTCCCGCCCGAGGTGAAGACGAGCCGTTCGGCCGCCGCATTGACGAGCGACCCGATGTGAGCGCGCGCCTCGTCCACGATGCGCCTGGCTTCGGCGCCGGCGGCATGCGTCGAAGCCGCGTTGGCGAACTTCCCTTGAGGTGGCAGGCAGGCCAGCATGGCGGCAACCACGGCCGGATCGACGGGCGAAGTCGACGCATAATCGAGATAGATCACGGGCTCAGTCATCACCAGTCCGGCGGCGGCTCGCGCGCGCCGGGTCGAGCGATGCGAGCGCGCCGCGCAGGATGTTGATCTCGTTGCGATCGAGCTCGGCGCGCATGAACAGGCGCCTGAGCTTGCGCCTGAGCTCCTTCGGATGATCCGGGTGCAGAAAGCCGGTTCTCGCGAGCAACTCCTCGAGTTGAGCGTGAAAACCCTCGATCTCGGCCGCCGTTGCCGGGGGCGCCTCGCGCTGTTCCGGTTGCGCTGCGGCGAATGAATCGTCGTCCCGGTCGAGCACCGCCACGCGCAGCTCGTAGCACAGCACCTGGACTGCCATGGCCAGGTTGAGCGAGCCATAGTCGGGCGCAGTCGGAATGTGCACCAGCGCATGACAGCGCGCCAGGTCCTCGTTGGTCAGCCCGGATTGCTCAGGGCCCATGACGACGGCGACGGACTCATCCGGCAGCCGGCCGACGATCTCCTCGGCCGAGCGCCTGGCGCTCAATACGGGCCAGCGGCCGCTGCGCGTACGTGCCGAAGCACCGACGACATAGCTGCAACCGGCGATCGCCGACGGCAGGTCGGTCGTGACCGACGCGCCGGCAAGCAAGTCGTCCGCCCCCGATGCGCGCGCGGTCGCCTCGGCATCGGGGAAGTGCTTTGGCGCAACCAGAGCCAGATCGCGGAGGCCCATGGTCTTCATCGCGCGGGCAACCGCGCCGATATTGCCGGGATGCGAAGTCTCGACGAGAACGATGCGAACGGGTATCTGCACTCGAAATCAAGTTTGTCAGTAAGGCCCGGTTATTCTACGCTGCACGGCCTCATGCACGGGATGGTCAACATTGCGATTCGCGCGGCGCGCCGAGCGGGCGAAATTATGATTCGCCATCTCAATCGTCTCGAGTCGCTCGAAGTCGCCGAGAAGGGCCGCAACGATTTCGTTTCTCGGGTCGACCAGCTCGCCGAAGAAGCCATCATCGAGGTCATCCGCGACCACTATCCCGAACATGCGATTCTGGCCGAGGAGAGCGGCGCCTCGGGCGACAGCAACGTGCAGTGGATCATTGATCCGCTCGATGGAACGACCAATTATCTGCACGGCAACCCGGTCTTTTCAGTCTCGATCGCGGTGATGGAAGACGGCGAGCTGCGGCATGGCGTCGTGTACGACCCGCTGCGACAGGAGATCTTCTCGGCGAGCCGCGGTCAGGGAGCCCAGCTCGATGGCCGGCGCATTCGCGTCAGCAAGCAAACCGCGCTCAAGGGCGCACTGATCGCGACCGGCTTCCCCTACCGGATGACCGAAGATCGGATCGACATCTACCTCGAGATGCTGCGGGCGGTGATGATCGAGACGGCCGGCGTCCGGCGTCCGGGGTCGGCGGCGCTCGATCTGTGCTACCTCGCCGCCGGTCGAGTCGACGGCTTCTGGGAGCTTGGTCTGAGCAAGTGGGATGTGGCTGCCGGCGCGCTGATCATTCGCGAGGCCGGCGGCCGGATCAGCGACTTTCGCGGCACAGACGGTTTTCTCGACAGCGGCAACCTCGTCGCCGGAACGCCGAAAGTCTATGCGGCCTTATCGAAGCTGCTCGCGCCGCTGACCCGCGGCATCGAATAAGAAAAAGGGGTCTGACCCCTTTTCAGAAAAAGGGGTCTGACCCCTTTTTGTCTGACCCCTTTTTGTCAGGGCATATCGTCGATTTCTTCGCGCTTCGGCGGCATGAGATCCATCGGCGAGACGTCGAGGAACAGCGCGGCGGCGCTTGCGACATAGATCGACGAATAGGTGCCGACGACGATGCCGACGATCAGGGCAATGGCAAAGCCCTTGACAGCTTCGCCACCGAGCACCAGCAGGGCGATGAGCACGAGCAGCGTCGTGACCCCCGTGATGATCGTTCGCGACAGCGTCTGATTGATCGACGTGTTGATGATCGCTTCCGCCGTGCCCCTGCGCATCATCCTGAAGTTTTCGCGAATCCGGTCGTAGACCACGATCGTGTCATTCAGCGAATAGCCGATGACCGCGAGAATCGCCGCCAGCACGGATTGATTGAACTCGAGCCCGACGATCGAGAAGAACCCGAAGGTGATCAGGACGTCGTGCACGAGCGCGGCATTCGCGCCCGCCGCGAACTTCCAGCGAAACCGGAGCACGATGTAGAAAAAGACCATGATCAGGACGAACAGCAACGCCAGGCCACCGTTATCGACGAGCTCCTCGCCGATCTGCGCGCTGACGTTGTCGGCCCGCAAGCGCTCGACGTCCGGCGCTGCCGACCTCAGTGTGGCGATAACCTCCGCGGCGAAATCGGCTGCGTCCTCGACGGAATCGTCGTCGTCGGCAACCGCGGCGGTCGCGGCCTCGGCTGGAGGCAAACGAATCTGGACGTCCGTCGCCGTGCCGAAATTCTGCACCACCGCGCCTTCGTAGCCGCTGGTCTCGAGCAGCCCTCGGATGCCCTCGAGATCGGCCGGCTGGTCGTAGCGAACGACGATCAGGATGCCGCCCGTGAAATCGAGCCCGAGCTCGAGCCCGCGGGTTGCCAGAGACGCGATCGAAACGATGATGGCGACGATCGATACGGCCAGCGCCAGCCGGCGCGGCCCCATGAAATTGATGCTCGGAACGCGGTCAAACAGCTGCATCTTTGACCCTGGTGCCGATCGAAAGGCCGGCGAGATTCTTGCGCGAGCCATAGAAAAGATTGACGACGACACGCGTGCCGACGATCGCGGTGAACATGGAAGTCAGGATGCCGATCGACAGCGTGACGGCGAAGCCCTTGATCGGGCCCGTGCCGTAGGCGAACAGCACGAGCGCCGCGATCAGCGTGGTGATGTTCGCGTCGGCAATCGTCGAGAACGCCTTTTCGTAACCGCCCTTGATGCTCGCCTGGGGCGAGTTGCCGTTGCGCAGCTCCTCGCGGATGCGCTCGAAGATCAGCACGTTGGCGTCGACGGCCATGCCGACCGTCAGCACGATGCCGGCGATGCCGGGCAGCGTCAGCGCCGTCGGCAGCAATGAAAGCGCGGCGATGATCAGCACGAGGTTCGCGATCAGAGCGAGATTGGCGACCAGGCCGAAGAACCGGTAATACGCCGCCATGAACAGAATCACGAGGAGGAACCCGGCGGCAATCGCAAGCCGGCCCTTATCGATGTTGTCGGCGCCGAGACTCGGACCGATCGTGCTTTCGTCGACGAGAACAATGGGTGCCGCCAACGCGCCGGCACGCAGCTGCAGCGCGAGCTCCTGAGCCTCGAAAGTCGTCAGACCGGTCGTCTGAAACTGATTCGAAAAGACCCCCTGAATCACGGCGTTGCTGATGACCGTCCGATCCGTGCTGCGCTCGATGATTTCCTCACCGTCGCGCTCGGTGACTTCGAGGCGCTCCTCAATAAAAACGACCGCCATGCGGTTGCCGACATTGTTGCGCGTGAACTCGAGCATGCGGTCCCCGCCGGGGCCATCTAGTCTGATACTCACGGCCGGCGCCCGATTCTGGTCGAAGCCGGGCGTTGCATCGATGACCTGGTTGCCGGTCACGATGATCTCGCGCCGAACGAGAACCGGCTGCCCGGTCTGATCGAAAAGCAACTCCGAGCCGAGCGGCGCCCGGCCGCGGCGCTCGGCATCGAACGGATCATTCTGCTCGTCGGTCGGACGGTATTCGAGCGTAGCCGTGCCGCCGAGGACGACCTTGGCCTGAGCCGGATCCTGGACACCCGGCAGCTCGACGAGGATGCGGTCGAGACCCTGGCGCTGGACGACGGGCTCGGCGACACCAAGCTGATTGACGCGATTCCTGAGAATCACGACGTTCTGCTGGATGGCGAAATCGCGACGCTCGGTCAGGAGCACTTCGGTCGGCTCGACGCGGAAGACCGTACGCCCGTTCACCTCCCTGCGATCGATGAGGAGGCGCGGTGTCGTCACGAGCACCTGCGGGGAGTCGAGCGCCTCGATGATCTGCTCGGCGATATCGATATCGCCGTCGATCATCGTCACGTTGAGATAGTTGTCGACGATCTCGATGTCGGTGCGGATATTCGCCTGGCGAAACTCCGTCCTGAGCGTGGTCTCGTAATTCTCGAGGAACGTGTTGATCGCGCCGGCCAGATCGACCTGGAACAGGAACTGCACACCGCCGCGCAAATCGAGGCCCAGGTTCATGGGCTCCAGACCCAGCCAGGCGAGCCAGGGCGGCACGCGCGGCGCGAGCGTCAGCGCGACACGGTAGAGAGTCAGCGAGTCGCTGAGAAAATCGTTGGCGAGCAGCTGATTCTCGACATCGGCAAAGCGGATAATCGCGGCGTCATCGTCGATCTCGCTGCGCGTGTGAACAATGTTCGCCTGATCGAGCGAATTCTCGAGCTGATCGAGCAGCGCTCCGGTGACCGGCTGGCCGTCGTTCCTCGCGATATGCACCGCCGGATCGTCACCATAGACGTTGGGCAGGGCGACGAGGCAGCCGCCGACGATGACGATCAGTACCAGCCAGTTGACCCAGTTCGGATACCGATTCATTGTCCGCGACCCGTTTGAGCTCAGGCGCTCTTGAGCGTGCCCTTGGGCAGCACTTTCGAGACCGTGTAGCGCTCGACCTTCACCGTCACGTTGGCGGCGATCTCGACATCGAGAAACTGCTCGCTGACCGCGGTGACCTTGCCGAGCACGCCGCCCGAGGTCACGACCTCGTCGCCGGTTCCGAGCGCGGCGACCATTTCCCGGTGCTCCTTCTGCTTCTTGTTCTGCGGCCGAATGATCAGAAAGTAGAAGATTGCAAAAATCGCGATCAGAGGCAGAAACGTCAGCAGCGGGCTCTGCGGCTCCGCCGCCTGCGCATAGGCGGGCGCAATAAAGAAATCGAGCATTGAATCCATTTGGCTTCCTGCGGCAGCCGCCCCGGGCGGCGCTTTCAAATTGGCCGCGTATTATTACACAAGGCTATCTGGGGCCGATCCCTGATTGTTCAAGCTCGCGAGCCAGCTGATCCAGCCCCCCGGCGCCTATCGCGTCGCGGACCCGTCCCATCAGCGCCTGGTAGAAACGCAGATTGTGGATCGTGGCGAGCCGCGCCCCGAGAATCTCGTTGCACTGCTGCAGGTGCCTGATATACGCGCGGCTGTAGTGGCTGCAGGCATAGCAATCACAGGCCGGGTCGATCGGCCCGACGTCGTCGCGGAAGCGCGAGTTGCGAATATTGATGCGGCCGAGACTCGTGAACAGCTGCCCGTTGCGCGCGTGCCGCGTCGGAATCACGCAGTCGAACATATCGACGCCGCGGGCGACGGCCCTGACGAGATCGAGCGGGGTCCCGACACCCATCAGGTACCGGGGCGCGCCGACCGGCATCAGGGGCTCGACGCTTTCGAGCACGGCGAGCCGCTCCTCTTCCGGCTCACCGACGGCAAGGCCGCCGATGGCGTAACCATCGAACGAGATCGCTTCGAGCGCCTCGATCGAGCGCTGGCGCAAATCCGGGTAGACGCCGCCCTGGACGATGCCGAACAGCGCGGCGTCGGAGCTGCCCTGCTTGAGGGCATCGAAAGCGTCGCGGCTGCGCCTGGCCCAGCGCATGGAAAGCTCCATCGACTCCCTGGCGACGGCATGCTCCACCGGGTACTCGGGACATTCGTCGAGCACCATGACGACATCGGCATCGAGCCCGTGCTGCACCTCGATCGAGCGCTCGGGCGTCAGGTCGATCTCGGCGCCGTCCACGGGTGACTGAAACATGACGCCCCGCTCGGTGATCTTGCGCATCTGCGCGAGACTGAAAACCTGGAAGCCGCCGGAGTCCGTCAGTATCGGCTTGTCCCAGTGCATGAACTCGTGCAGTCCGCCATGCGCTGCGACGACCTCGACACCCGGTCGCTGCATCAGGTGAAACGTGTTACCGAGAATCATCTCGGCCCCGAGCGCCTCGAGCTCCTCCGGGGTCACGGCCTTGACGCTGCCGTAAGTGCCGACGGGCATGAACGCAGGCGTCTCGACGCTGCCGCGCTCGAACACGAGCCTGCCGCGCCGGGCTGCTCCTTCCTGTCTCAGCAGATCGAACCGCATCAGCTCGCAGCCGCCTGTGATATCAGCATGGCATCCCCGTAACTGAAGAACCGGTAGCGAGCCTCGACGGCGTGGCGATAGGCGCGCATGACATTGTCGTGGCCGGCGAAAGCCGCAACGAGCATCAGCAACGACGATTCCGGCAAATGAAAGTTGGTGACGATCGCATCGACGACGCGAAACTCGAACCCCGGATAAATGAAGAGATCCGTCTCGCCGTTGAACGGCCTCAAGCCCCCGACGGCGGCCGTCTCCAGCGCGCGCACGGTCGTGGTGCCGACGGCGACGACCCGGCCGCCGCGCTCGCGCGCATGCCCGATCTGCCGACACAGCCCGGCAGATACCTCGACGCGCTCGGCGTGCAGGCAATGATCCTCGATGCGCTCCGCGCGCACCGGAGAAAAGGTCCCGGCCCCGACATGCAGCGTCAGCCGTCCGGTCTCGACGCCGCGATCCCGGATCGCGTCGAGCATCGCCTCGTCGAAGTGCAGACCGGCGGGTGGCGCCGCCACCGCGCCCGGCTCCGCGGCATAGACCGTCTGATAGCGCGCGGCGTCGGCCGCGTCGGGCTCGCGCTCGATGTAAGGCGGCAGCGGCACCGCGCCATGCCGGTGCAGGAGCGCCTCGAGGTCGGAGTCGAACGCGAGGTCGAACAGATTGCCTTCCCGCTGCCTGACCGTCGCGACGGCCCCGCCGTCGAGATCGATCCGCGTGCCGGGTCGCGGGCTGCGGCTGGCGCGGATCTGGAACCGGCCCGACCGCGCATCGAGCAGTCGCTCGAGCAGCAGCTCGACTCGCCCGCCCGTCTGTTTCCGCCCGGCGAGCCTGGCCGGCAGCACGCGAGTGTCGTTCAGCACCAGCAGGTCCCCGGGCTCGAGCCACTCGATGAGATCCGGGAACTTGCGATCGGCGATGGCTCCGGTCCTGCCATCGAGCACGAGCAACCGACTCGCCGTGCGCCGGTCCAGCGGCACCTGGGCGATCAGCTCGGCAGGGAGGTCGTAATGAAAGTCAGCGCGTTCCATGGGACGGCGGATTGTACGAAACCCGAGCGGGGGGCCTGAAGTTTTGGCAAACTTCGGTTCCGCGCCGGGGTGGCGGAATTGGTAGACGCGCCGGACTCAAAATCCGGTGGGGTTAAACCCGTGAGAGTTCGAGTCTCTCTCCCGGCACCACTGTATAGCTCGTCTAGTTCTGCCCGTTGAAGTACCCGCGCGCGTGCGTAAATGCCGCGGGACCGAGCACCATCCCGATTCTTCGGCCCGGAATATCGTCGGCCGGCGGGTGAATCCCGCCCCAGATCCGCGACAGGCTGCATTGGTCCGACGCGTCGACATAGGTGGCCCATTCGAGCGTCAGGCCGACGCTCGGCCCTTCCTCGAAGACCAGAAACTCGTTCTGCTCCGCGGGAAACTCGCTCTTGCCGCCGGGGAAGTACGGATCGCCAGTGAACAGCGTCAGGAGCTCCGCCGCCGTGCGCGAATAGGTCGAATGGCCGGAGATGTAACCGGCAAATGGCGGGGTGACGAACGTCGGGCGCTGGTACGGCCACCAGTCCTCGGCCAGAACCCAGCCGACGCCGGCATAGTCGAAGACCGCGTTGCTGATATAAGCCGGTCCTCGCCATGCATAGAGCTTGATCTTGCCGACATTCCGCGCGTCGACGCCGGGCACATTCGGATCGTCCGCCAGCGGATCGCCGGGACGTACGCAATCGATCAGCCGTCCGCTGCCGTCCCCCGCAGGATCGTCGGGATCGTCAATGTACGGGATGCCGTTCGGATCATAGGGACAGTCGGCGTCGCCCGGGTCTGTGCTCTGACCGAGCGCCGCCATCGCGCGGATCGAAGAGACCGGCCGCACGTAGTCGTAGCATCCCTTCGCGCTCCAGGCCGAGATTGCCGCATCGTGCATCGCGCCGCCGAGCGCGAAGTAGATCTTCACGTCCCACTCGAGTGTGCCGAGCTCAGGCCCCTCCCCCTCGAATCGCTTGACGAGATCCGGATGCCTGTTGATCTCGTTGACGATCACGAACCAGTGCCCCGGTGGCGTCTCCGAATCCGGCCCATCGGCCCAGAATTCGGCGATGACGCGCGCATAGTCGGCGAGCGGCACGAGCTGCGGCTCGTAGGGCTGCCCCGTGGCCGGATTGACGGGGTATCCGGTCTCGGGAGTTCCACCGAGCAGCAGATCGTAGAAGCCCCGCTGCCCCTCGAAGGTCGTCGGGTAGCTCCGGATATTGCCGATGCTCGCCGGCGAGATGTCGATCAGCTCGGCGCCGCGGCCCCGGTCCGGATCCAGATGGCTCGACCAGACGGAAACGAGCGAATGCGACCACTTGTAATTGTCGGCCAGCGGACCGGCGTGGCTCGGCGGTGGCCCGGGATCGTGATAGACGGGCAGGTCGAAATCCGAGCGCGGACAGGTCGAGCGCTGCTCGGCCGTCAGCGAGAACGGGTGGACGTTGCCCCACTCCGGGCCGACGAAGTCCGGCGTGCCCTCGACGATGTTGCCGGACTGATCGATCGACAGCGTCAGCGTGATCTGCTGCCAGCGGTCGAGGTCGATGATGTTGGGATTGCCCGGCAACTCGGGCTCGATCGGCGGATTGAACGGCGCATAGACCAGCGGCGCATACCGGTTTGCCTCGTTCGATCCGTCCTGCAGGCCGTACCCGATATAGCACTCGGCGATGTGATTGCCGAGCGCCGCCGCGGCGCCGCGCGCATACGCCGTGCTCGTGTCGGTAACGTCATAGCCGAGCTCCGCCATGGTCTCGTCGGCGAGCTCGGCGACGAAATCTGCGCCGGGGGAATCTCGGAATCGGTGCCTGACGATGCGATAGGCGGCGAAGCTGATTGCCTCCTCGCGCGCGAGCTGCACGTCGCGCGGAAAATCCGGCGGCGTATAGCTGCAATCGTAACCGGCCTGGGACTTTCCGAGCAGCCAGGTCGAGGCCGTGTCGTCATACGCCGCCCAGGCGTCATACATTGCGGCAGAGCTGTGCCAGAGATTGCGCGCATGCACGGTCGGCCGCGCGAAGTCGTTGCGAATGCCCTCCAGCAGCACCTCGTTCCAGACTTGCGCGACGGAGACCTCGCGATCGTCCAGAGTCAGAGGCGGCAGGTCGCGCTCCGCGACACCGCAACCCGCAGCGGCCAGCGCCGCGGTCATCGTCAGTGCAACTTTCGTTTTATTGCTCTTCATTACAGATGCTTTCTCTCTCGTCGCCTCCCTTCGATACGACACTCAGGGCGGGGGCAACTCAGGATGCGATATCACGAGAGTCTGTCCAGGCCCGCCTGCGGCGATCGGCCCGTTGATCAGCGTGCCGAGGCGCACCGGCCCTTCGGCCGTGTCCAGCGGCGGCCATTCGATGAGAATTTCATCAGCCGCTGCAGCCGCACCGAGCCCGAACAGCTGCACGGTCGGATTCTGTGACGCGTAATTGCTGCCGACCATGATCTCACGCATCTGCCGCGTGTCACCTGCCTGCACGAAGATTCGCGCGCCCGCGGCCTCGGTGTTGGGCGGCAAGCCGTTGAGCTTTACGCGCAGAAAGTTGTTGTCCGCGGCGGCGGTCCGATTCTCCCAGAGCCGCGCCGAGTTGCCCGCGGCACCAGTCACCTCGAAGAGATCCGTGTCACCGTCGTGGTCGAAGTCGGCGCAGACGAGACCGCGGCTGGAGACGTTTTCGGCTAACCCGAGCGCCGCTGCGGCTTCCGTGTAGGTCCCGTCCTCACCGAGCACGAAAGCTCTGGATGCAGGCGTCTGCCAGACCTGGTGCCCGAGGTAGGGCTCGGACCAGCCATTCGTATGATAGATATCGAGATCGGAGTCGTTATCGATATCGGCGAGGCAGGCGGCCCAACCCCACGAGCCATCCGCCACACCGAGTCGATCCGTCTCATCGGCAAACAGCGTCGGGCTGCCGTCGTTCACGAACAGGCGGTTGCCCCAGGGAGCGAGGCCGATCTCGGGGTCGCCCGGCCCCATGATGCTGGTCACGAACCAGTCGAGATCGCCATCGTTGTCGTAGTCGCCGAGTGCCGAACCCATGCCAAACTGGGCGTCGAACAGGCCCGGATTGTCGAGGCTTGCGAAAGTGCCGTCTCCATTGTTGATGGCGACCTGGGTGGTCCCGAAATCCGCCGCGATCGCAATGTCTGGCCAAAGATCGTTATCGATTCGGGCGAAGGTCGCCGTGAAAGTGAAATCCGCATCCTGCGGCCAGATATAGAAATTCCTGGCGCGGGTCCCCCAGGTCAGGTCGGAAATTCCGGCTTCCTCGCTGACATTGACGAAGCGGATCCCCGAGGCGTCCGAATCGTTGCGCCACAGGTGCTCGCTCTCGCCGTACCGCAAATCATCGCCGACATAGACCGTATCGCTGGTTCCCCAGTGCGTCAGAAACATATCCAGGTCGCCGTCGAGATCGTAGTCGCCGAAACCGGCCGAGAGCGTATGCGTCGCGCGCAGCGCTTCGATCTCCGGCGAATTTGCGGTGACGTCGGCGAACAGGCAGCCGCCTCGGTTCTCGTAAATCTTGCTCGGGTCGCCGTGAATGCCGCCGAGAAACAGGTCGAGGTCGCCGTCGCCATCCATGTCGGCGAATGCGGGACCGCTGTGGCGATCGTTGCCTTTTCCGTCCGCGCGCGTGTTCGCGACGCCGGCGCTCTCCGCAATGTCTTCGAACAGAAGACCGTTGTCCTGCTCCGCGAGCTGATTCAGATACAGCCGGTTGGCCCCACCGCCATCATCGGGACCGCCGGTATTGCCGTAAGTGATGAAGAGATCGATGTCGCCGTCGCTGTCGCAGTCGCCGGCTGCAACGCCACCGAAAGACGCTTCAGACGCGGCGCGCTGGCCCCGGAAGAGATAGGGCCTGGTGTACCCGACCCGAAAGCTGATATTCGCGGCGTCGGCCACGTTGACGAACGGTGCGCCGGGCTCGGCCGTCGGCGACGGGGCCGGTGCCGGACCTGCCGCTTCGGGCGCTGACGCGGGCGCGCCGTTGCCAGAGCCTGCATCGCAAGCAGCGATGAGAGCGAATGGAACCAACCCGACCAGCTTTCTGACGGCTGATTTCGTCATGCGCTCATTCTACTCAACGAGCGGCAGGATGCCTTCCCCGTAGGCTGCATCGACGAAAGCAAGAGTTTCCGAGCCTCAGGGCGGCGGCAACTCCGGGTGCCTGAGCACGAGCGTCTCGCCCGGCCGACCGGCCGCGATGGGTCCGTTTATTCGCGTGCCGAGCCGTTCCGGTCCGTCGCCGGCATCTATTGCCGGCCACTCCACGAGAATCTCGTCCACGCTGGATGCGGCGCCGAGCCCGAATATCTGAACCGTCGGATTCTGCGACGTGAAGTTCCCGCCAATTACGATTTCGCGCATCTGCCTCTTGTCCCCGACCTGCACGAATATCCGGGCGCCGGCTGCCTCCGTGTTCGGCGGCAGCCCTTCGAGCTTGAGCCGCAAGAAGTTACCGCCGGCTGCTGCCGACCGGTTTTCCCACAACCTGGCGGAATTCCCCGGCGCATCGGTGAGCTCGAGAATGTCGGTGTCGCCGTCGTTGTCGAAATCGGCACAGACGATTCCGCGACCCGACGTGCGCGCCGCGAGTCCCAGTGCCTCAGCCTCGTCAGTGTATGTGCCTGCCTCATCCATAACGAAGACCCTGCTGGCATCGGTATCGAATTCGTCGAAATCGGAAATAAACGAGCCCGGGTAGCCGTTGGTGTGATAGATGTCGAGATCGGAATCGTTGTCGATATCGAGGAAGCAGGTGCCCCAGCCGAAAGACCCATCGGCGACGCCGAGCCTTTGGGTCTCGTCGATTAGCCCGGCGGAGCCTCCTTCGTTCACGAAGAGTCGATTCCCGTGGGGTGTGAAATATTCGTTGCCCGGCCCGAGGATGCTGGTCACGAACCAGTCGAGATCACCGTCGTTATCGATGTCGCCGAGCGCCGAACCCATACCGAACTGGACTTCGCGCAGAACGCGATTCTCGAAGTTGCGAAAGGTCCCGTCGCCGTTATTGATGGCAAGCTGGGTCGTTCCGAAATCTGCCGCGATGGCGATGTCAGGCCAGAGGTCATTGTTGATGCGGGCGAACGTCGCCGTGAATGTAAAGTCCGCGATCTGAGTCTGACCCACGCCGTCGCTGCAAAAGCGCAGACCGCAGAACAGGTAGGGACGGGTGAGCCATGCCAGTTCGGAAATCCCGGTTTCTTCGCTGACGTTTACATAGCGAATGCCTGATTCGTCGGACTCGTTCCTCCACAGATGATCGGTCTGAAGTGTCCGCGGGTCACCGTACAGGACGTCGGCCGTGCCCCAGTGCGTGAGAAACATGTCGAGATCGCCGTCGAGATCGTAGTCGCCAAAACCGGCCGAGACCGTAGCCGAGGCAAGCATGTTCTCGATGTCCGGCGAGTTCGACGTGACGTCACTGAAGAGACATCCGCCGCGATTCTCATAGATCTTGTTCGGGTCGTCGTAAATACCGCCGACAAACAGATCGAGATCGCCGTCACCATCCATGTCGGCAAAGGCCGGCCCGCTGTGGCGATCGTTGCCCCTGCCGTCGGCGCGCGTGTTCGCGACCCCCGCGGCCTCGGCGGCGTCTTCGAACAACAAGCCATTGCCTTGTTCCGCCAGCTGGTTCAGATACAGGCGATTCGGTCCGCCGCCCCCGTCGGGCCCGCCGGTGTTGCCGTAAGTGATGAACAAATCGATGTCGCCATCGTTGTCGCAGTCGCCGGCTGCCGCACCGCCGATCGTCATCGTCGTCAGCTGCCAGACGAGCGCACTGCTGAGATCTCTGCCAATCAGCGAAGGCTGCGTGTAACCCACCTGGTACGCAATGTTGGAGACTTCCGTGACCTCGACGAAAGGCCTCTCGGGCTGACTCGGTGCCGGCTGGGCGGCTGCGGGCGGGGCTGGCGGTTCCGCGGGGCCGTCAGTGCCTGCACCACCGCAGGCGGCCAGCAGCCCGAGCGGCAGCACCGCCAGCCTGCGAATGCCTGACATCTCCATGCGCTATATATTAACCGCAGCCTGAAGGTCGGGCCGCGCACCGGAACGAGCGGGCCTAAACGGTATCCAGATTCTTGGTGACGACCTCCATGTGCGCTTCGGCGTGCAGCGCAATCGCTTTTTCGGTGAGACTGAGCAGTCTGACCCTGCGGTCTTCAGGGGCCGGCACCGGCCTGACCAGGCCGTAGGACTCCAGACGTCGGACGCAACCGCTGACCGTCTGCTGGCAGACATTTTCCTCGTCGGCAATCATTTGCACCGTGCAGCGGCGGGCCTCGAGGTGACTGAGCGTGATGCAACAGAGCACGAGCAGCTGATTGACCGTCATCTGCCCACCGAACAGGCGCACGAAAATCCTCAGCTCTTCGCGACACCGCCTGGTGCTCTGCGCCAGGCCCTTTTCACTGATCACCTGCGACTGATCCAGCACCGGACTGCCCCGAAAATTGCCAACATCGAGAGTGCCATGCCGGGCAAACCGACAAGCACAAGAAGTCTCAAGGAAATCGCACCAAAGATGTGCAGAGGGCGCAGTAAGATCTGGTCTAGGGCTGTTTCTTGCGCAAATGAACCGGTCGCGTGATTCGGCGCAGGCGCAGGTTCAGCATCTCGACACTGACCGAAAACGCCATTGCAAAATAAATGTAGCCCTTCGGAATATGCAGATCGATGCCCTCCGCGACGAGCGCCGTGCCGATCAGCACGAGGAAGCTCAAGGCCAGCATCTTGACCGTCGGGTGCCGGTCAACGAAGCGCCCGATGGCGCCGGCCGAGAACATCATGACGCCGACGGCGACGACGATTGCGATGATCATGACCTCGACATCCTCGGCCATGCCCACGGCCGTGATGACCGAATCTAGCGAGAAGACGAGGTCTATGACGGCGATCTGCGCCAGGACCGACATCAGGCTCGGCGCAACGCCCGCCCGGTGCTCGTCTTCCTCCCCTTCGAGACCCTGATGAATCTCGAGCGTCGCTTTCGCGATGAGGAACAGGCCGCCTACGATCAGAATCAGATCCCGCCCCGAGATCTCGACGTCGAGCACGGAAAAAAGCACGGCCTCGAGCCGCATGATCCAGGTAATCAGCAGCAACAGGACAATCCGCGCACCCATGGCGATGCTGAGTCCGAGAATGCGCGCGCGCTGCCGGTTCTCCTCGGGCAGGCGGCCCACGAGCACGCTAATGAAAACGATGTTGTCGATCCCGAGAATGATCTCGAGGACGGTCAGAGTGGCCAGGGCCACCCAGGCTTCAGGCGAAGCGATCCACTCCATTGTGCTGCCGCGAGGAGAGGATTACTGAACGAGCTGAGTCAGGGTTGCTAGCAGTTGCTGAGGCGGCAGGTAGCCGCCGATATGTCGTCCACCGGACGTGTAGATCGATGGTGTGCCGGTGACTCCGACCTGGTTGCCAATGTCATAGTGAGCCGCCACAGGATTGGCGACACAGGTGACTTCCGGCACGTGTCCGCCGAGCTTCGCGCTGGTCAGGGCCGAGTTGCGATCTTCGGCGCACCAGACCCGCTCCGCCTTGAACCAGGAATCCGTATCGGGGCCGGTCCGCGGGAAGAACAGATACTGGACCTCGATTCCGAGCGCCGTCACCTGCTCTATCTCACGGTGAAACTGGCGGCAATAGCCGCAGTCGATATCCGTGAAGATCGTTATCGTGTGCTCGACCGGGCCTTCCTCGGGCGAGAAGACGATCATCGTCTCGCGGTCGACGTCTTCGAGCAGGTCCACGCGGGCTCGCGAGCGCGAGACCTCGGTCAGGTTCTGGCTCTGCTGCAGATCGTAGAGCTCGCCCTCGAACAGAAAGCGGCCGTCGACGCTGATGTACGCCACCCTGGAGCCGACGTTGACCTCGTAGAAACCGTCGAGCGCCGAGTCTTTGAGATCTTCGGCCACGACGCCGTTGAGCCGGGCGGCAATATCTTCGCGGGTTGGCTGCAGAGCTTCCTGTGCCAGGACGCCTGGGAGCACGAGGACCAGAGGTATCAGTATCCAGCTTTTGTTCACGATCGTCGTCTCAGTCGTGGTTTTGACTGGATTCTAACACTTGTGGGGATGTTCAGCCCCGCGGATGGTGGCGCGAATGCAGGTCCTTCATCCGCTCGCGGGCAACGTGCGTGTAAATCTGGGTCGTCGACACGTCGCTATGCCCGAGCAGCAGCTGCACCACGCGAAGATCGGCGCCATTGTTCAGCAGATGCGTCGCGAATGCATGCCTGACGGTATGCGGCGACATCTTCTTTTCGATGCCCGCCTTCTTCGCATAGCGTTTGATGATGTGCCAGAACGCCTGCCGCGTCATGCGATCGCCGCGACGGGTCGGGAACAGGTACTCGGTCTGGCGCTCGAGCAGAATCTCGCCTCGCGGGCCCTCGTTGAACTCGCGGATCCAGTCCTGCGCCTCGTCGCCGAGCGGGATCAGCCGTTCACGATCGCCCTTGCCGACAATACGAAGGACGCCCTGGTTCAGATTGATCTGACTCAGCTTGAGGTTGATGAGCTCGGAGACGCGCACACCGGTGGCGTACAGCACCTCGAGCATCGCGCGATCACGGTGACCGAGCGGGTCGGCTACTTTAGGCGCGGAAAGCAGGGCCTCGACGTCCTGCTCGCTTAGCGATTGCGGCAGTGACCGGCCGATCTTCGGCATCGCGATATTGACCGTGGGGTCCTCGCTGACGACGCCCTCGCGCAGCAGGTAGCGATAGAAGCGGCGGAAGCTCGATAGCTGCCTTGCTGTCGAGCGCGGCTTCGCGCCACCCTCAACGCGCCAGGCAATGTAATCCATGATGTCGGCACGCTGAGCCTTGACGAGCTCGACCGATTTACTTTCGAGGCGTTGATTCAGAGCGACGAGATCGGCGCGATAGGCGCCGAGCGTGTTCTCCGACAGGCCCCGTTCCATCCAAATCGCGTCGAGAAAGCGGTCAATCATCGCCTTCGGATCCTTAGCAGCGTCGGCAACCGTTCCCGTGCTTTCGTGATGCAAAAAATTGTGCGCCATAGTGCCGTTAATCCTTAACCGTACGCCCATCCGAGCTATCCACCCAGACGCAGTCCATTGCGTCTCGGCAGCTCAGAAAAATGCGGTCAGTCCCACTGGGGCTGCAACGATTCCGATATAATTCACCGCGTTGCATCAAAGCTTCAGGGCTACCGCATCCTCAGGGCAACAGCCGGCAGTATGCTTACGGCTCCAGCGCATCAGCGTGAACCGAATCACAAATACCCCGGAGCATTAACATAAAGAGAAGCAAGTCACAGAAATTATCAGTTCTGCACTTGATTTTCGCCGCCAGCTTACCCGCAGCGTTGACATAACCGTGCCATTTACCGCAATTGCAAGCTTTTCGGTCCGTATTCTGTATGCCGGATACGCCTGGTTCATGCTCATTTTCGTCGTCATTCCGGTGGCGGTGTGCTGCCTGCTGCTGCCGGGTGAGGACCGGCGCCGCGCCGTCGCCCGCCGGGGCGCCGCGACGATGCTGCGACTGATCGGCAGCGGCGTGACGGTTCGCGGCACGGCACTCGGCGAGGATGACAGTGCCGTTGTCGTCGCCAATCACCAGAGTTATCTCGACGGCATCATTCTGGCTGCCGTCCTGCCGCCGCACTACACCTTTCTCATCAAGCGCGAGATGGTGCGCGTGCCGATTGCCGGATTCGTGCTGCGTCGGATCGGCTCGCAATTCGTCGACCGGTCGAGCGCCAATCACCGGCACCGCAGCGCACGCAGGCTGGTGGAATCAGCGCGCGAAGGTCAGGCACTTGCCGTCTTTCCCGAAGGCACGTTCGATCGCGAACCCGGGCTCAAGCCGTTCCGAATGGGCGCTTTTCGCGCGGCGATGCTGGGCAAGCTCTCGATTGTGCCGGTCGTCATCACCGGCTCGCGCACCAAATTGCCCGCGGACTCGTGGCTGCCGCGGCCGGGCCCACTGACCGTCGAGTTTTGCCCGCGGATCGCGACTGCTGACTTCGAGGACGAGCTGAGCCTGGCGCGAGAGACGCGCCGCGCCATCCTGGAGCGGCTCGGCGAGCCCGACCTCGACACCGCTTTGCCGAAGCAGCCCGAACCCTCAGCGGCTGAAGCACGGAGCTAGAGCTCGGCATATTTGGGCCCGCTGCCACCCTCGGGCGGCACCCAGCGGATGTTCTGCGCCGGGTCCTTTATCTCGCAGGTCTTACAGTGGATGCAGTTGGCGGGATTGATGCGAAACCTCGTTTCGCCGGACGCATCCGCGACGACCTCATAGACGCCGGCAGGGCAGTACCGCCGCGCCGGCTCGTCGAAACGCGGCAGATTGTCGGTCAATGGCAAGCGCGAATCCTCGAGCAACAGATGGCAGGGCTGGCCCTCATCGTGCTCGAGGTTGGCAAGGTGGATCGACTCGAGTCGGCCAAAGCTGACCACGTTATCAGGCGCCGGATAGTCGATCGGCTTCGCGCGCGCGGCCTCGGTCAACACTGAATGATCGGGACGCGGTTGACGCAGCCGCAACGGTGAGCGACCCCGCAGCAACGTATGCTCGAAGAACGCGAGCGCGCCGCCGCCGAGCGAACCGAGCCGGGCGATCCCGGCGCTGAAGTTACGCGCGGCGCGAAGCTCACGATAGAGCCATGAGCTGCGGAACGATACTTCGTAGCTGTGCAGCTCGTCGGTACCTGCAGACCCCTCGGCGACAGCCTCGATGACCGTGTCAGCGGCAAGGATGCCTGACTTCATTGCCGCATGGATGCCTTTGAGTCTCGCGCCGTTGAGAAACCCGGCGTCACAGCCGAGCAACAGGCCACCGGGAAAGCTGAGCCTCGGCAGCGACCCCAAGCCCCCTTTGTTGACGGCGCGCGCGCCAAAGCCCAGGCGCTTGCCGTTGACGAGCAGGCGGCGAATCCGGGGATGCTGCTTGAAGCGCTGAAACTCCTCGTAGGGATCGAGAAACGGGTTGCGGTAATTCAGCGCGACGACGAAACCGACATAGAGGCGGTTGGCTTCGTCGTGATAGACGAATCCTCCGCCCTCGGTCCTGCCGTCGAGCGGCCAGCCGGCAGTATGGTCGACGTGGCCGGGCCGGTGGATCTCGTCGGGCACCTGCCAGACTTCCTTGAACCCGATGCCATAGTGCTGCGGGTCCCGACCATCGCGCAGGCCGAACCGTCGCTCCGCCTCCCGGCCGAGGTTGCCGTGGCAACCTTCTGCCAGCAGCACGTAACGCGCGCGGAGCTCGTAGCCCGGATCAGTGGCTGACGTCGTGCTGCCGTCAGCTGCGAGCCCGTGTGGCACCGTCGCGATGCCCGCGACGCGGCCGTCACGATCGAAGATCAGTTCCTGCGCCGCGAGCCCCGTCAGGAGATCACAGCCGAGGGACTCGGCCTGGTCGGCCAGCCAGCGGCACAGGCGTCCGAGACTCGCTATACAGGTGTCGGCGTTGCGCAGCGGACCCGGCACGAGCCAGGACGGCAGGTCCAGCGCGCGCTTGCCGTCCCGGAGCCAGCCGAAGCTCTCACTGACGACGGGCGTCGTAAGCGGCGCGCCGCGCTCCTTCCAGTCGGGGAACAGCTCGTTCAGCGCTCGCGGATCGAGCAAGGCGCCGGAAACGATGTGCGAACCGACTTCGGCACCCTTCTCTACGACGGCAATCGACAGGTCAGAGCCCGCGAGCCTCGAGCGCTGCGCCAGACGGCAGGCAGCCGCCAGGCCGGCCGGCCCCGCACCGACGATGACGATGTCGAACTCGAGAGATTCCCGGGCCAGGTCCACTGAGGTTGGGGGCTTTCGGCGAGAAAGCCGCATTGTAACATTCGCCCATGCCCGCCGATCTCGTCTGGAAACCGACTGCCGAACGCGTCGAATCGAGCCGCCTGAATCATTTCATCGGGCGCTTCGCGCCCGACTGCGCGGACTATGGCTCACTGCACCGGTGGAGCATCGACGAGCCCGCGGCGTTCTGGGGTGCCATCGCAGACTATTGCCGGCTCGACCTTGCCACCGCGCCGGATGCGATCGTGCAGGGCTACGACGCGATGCCGGGCGCGAGGTGGTTTGTCGGCGCCCGACTCAACTATGCGCAGAATCTGCTCGCGGGCGACCCGGAGCGCCCGGCCATCATCGCAGTCGACGAAACGGGCGCAAGACGCGAGGTATCGCTCGGCGAGCTCAGGGCCGAGGTCGCGGCCGTGGCTGCGGCATTGCGGCGGTTCGGTGTCGCCAGCGGCGAGCGCGTCGCCGGGATTCTTCCGAACTCTGTTGAGTGCGTCGTGGCGGCGCTCGCGACGGCCAGCGTCGGCGCCGTCTGGTCTTCATGCTCACCCGACTTCGGCAGCGCGAGCCTGCTCGATCGGCTGAGTCAGATCGAGCCGAAGGTGCTGTTCGGTGTCGCGGGCTACCGCTACGCCGGGAAGGGTATCGACTGTCTGCCGACGCTGCGCGAGGTCATCCCCAGATTACCCTCGATCGAGCACGTCATCGTCACGCGCAATGCCGGGTTCGAAGCGGACCCAGCCGCCTGGCCCGACGCTCACTTCTTCGACGAGCTCGCCGCACGAGCTGCAGCTCCCGAATATGCAGACGTCGGCTTCGATCACCCGCTGTTTATCATGTTTTCCTCAGGCACGACCGGCCCGCCGAAATGCATCGTGCACAGTGTCGGCGGCACGCTGCTGCAGCACCTCAAGGAGCATCAGCTGCACACCGACATCCACGCCGGGGATCGCGTCTTCTACTACACCACGACCGGCTGGATGATGTGGAACTGGCTGTTGTCCTCGCTGGCATCCGGGGCAACGCTCGTACTCTACGACGGCGCGCCGATGCACCCGGAACCGGATGCGCTGTGGCGGCTGGTCGAGCTTGAGGACATCGCGATCTTCGGCACCAGCGCTCGCTATCTGAGCGCGCTCGAGGAAAGCGGCTATGGCCCGTCACCGAGCGCGAGGCTCGGTGGACTGAGAACGATTCTGTCGACGGGCTCGCCGCTCGCGCCTGCGAGCTTCGATTACGTCTACGAACGGATCAAGCAGGACGTGTTGCTCGCATCGATAGCCGGTGGCACCGACCTGATTTCGTGCTTCGTCCTCGGCAACCCGATGCTGCCCGTCTACCGCGGCGAGATTCAGTGCATCGGACTCGGCATGGACGTGCAGATCTTCGACAGCGCCGGCACGGCAATCCGGGGCAGTAAAGGCGAGCTCGTCTGCGCGAGACCGTTCCCGTCGATGCCGATCGGCTTCTGGAACGATCCCGACGGAGCCGCCTATCACCGCGCGTACTTCGAGCGCTTTCCCTCGGTCTGGCATCACGGCGATTTCGCCGAGCTGACCGAGCACGGCGGCATCATCATGCATGGCCGTTCCGACGCAACGCTGAACCCCGGCGGCGTCAGAATCGGCACGTCCGAGATCTATCGCATCCTCGAGACCCTTCCCGAGGTATCCGACGCCGTGGTCATCGGCCAGCAGTGGGACGGCGACACACGCATCGTCCTGTTCGTGGTGCCGGCTGCAGGACAGGCCTGCGACGACGCGCTGCGCGACAGGATCCGGCAAGCTTTGCGATCGGGCGCGAGCCCCCGTCACGTGCCGGCTCGAATCGTCGCAGTCGACGACATCCCGCGCACGCTCAACGGGAAGATCAGCGAGCGCGCTGTCAGCGATGCCGTCCACGGTCGGCCGATCGGGAACCTGACGGCACTTGCCAACCCCGCGGCAATCGCCGCGTTCACTGATTGCCCGGAGCTTGAAGCGTGACCGGGCCGAGCACCGAGTACCGGCGTCGCGTATCCGCTGGCAAGCTCGAAGACGACCCGGCGCAGCGACCGGCCGTCGAGGCGCTCGACCATCTCTATCGGGAACTGACCGCGGCCGAGCGACGTCAGGGTTCACTCAGGGGGTGGCTCGACAGGCTGTTACGCAAGCCGTCACCGCCTGTTCGCGGGATCTATTTTTACGGCGGCGTCGGTCGCGGCAAGACCTGCCTGATGGATCTGTTTTTTCACTGCCTGCCGTTCGAGCACAAGAAGCGTCAGCACTTCCACCGGTTCATGGCGTCCGTGCATGCGCGGCTGCGCGAGTTACGTGACGCCGAGAATCCGCTCGAAATCGTCGCCGATCAGATTTCCGGCGAGTGTCGCATCATCTGCTTCGACGAGTTCGCCGTGAGCGACATCGCTGACGCGATGATTCTCGGCAACCTGTTCCAGGCACTGTTCGAGCGTGGTGTAACCCTGGCGGCGACGTCGAACATCGCGCCACCGGATCTTTATCGCGACGGTCTGCAGCGACAGCGATTCCTCCCGGCAATCGACGCCATCGAGCAGCACACGCTCGTCATGGAGCTCCAGGGAGAGCGGGACTACCGGCTCAGGGTCCTCGAGGACGCCGGGATGTACCTGTTTCCGGACGATGCAGCGGCTGAGGCGCTTCTGGAGCAAGCCTTTACGGCCATATCGCCGGATGAAGGCGAAGCGGCAGGCTCGATGGAAATCCTCGGCCGCCCGATCGAGTTCGTGCGCCGCAGTGACGGCGTCATCTGGTTTACGTTCGATGCAATTTGCGACGGGCCACGCAGCCAGGACGATTACATCGAGATCGCGCGCGAATTCCAGACGGTCGTTGTCTCGCGCATTCCGCAGCTCACGAAGACGCTCGAGAACCCGGCGCGCCGCTTGATTGCACTCGTTGACGAGTTCTACGACCGCAGGGTCAAGCTCATGGTCTCAGCCGAGGTCGACCTGGCGGAGCTCTACGCAGGCAGCAGGCTGGAACGCGAGTTCGAGCGAACGCGCAGCCGGCTGACCGAGATGCGAACCCACGACTACCTGGCGGCCGCACACCGGCCTTGACCAGGCGCCTCAGGCGCCGATTCGGGTTCTGACCTCCGTCAGCTCGGGGAAGAACTGCACGTCGATATTCTTCTTGAGGAAAGAGACGCCGGACGTGCCGCCCGTGCCGGACTTGTAGCCGATGATGCGCTCGACGGTCTTCATGTGATGGAAACGCCAGGCCTGGAAGTTCGACTCGACATCGACGAGCTTCTCGCAAACCTCGTACGCCGCCCAGTGCTCGTCGGGACGCCGATAAATGACCTCGAGGACGTCGACGACTTCCGGATGGTGCTCGTACCGGTCGGTCCAGTCCCGCTTGACCAGGTCGAGCGGCACGCGATGACCCATGCGATACAGATACCGCAGGAACTCATCGTAAATGGAAGGGCTCTCGAGCGCCTGCTTGAGTGCACGATAGTAGGGCAGCTTGTGCCGGAACATCGGCAGCATGTTGCGATCCTTGTTGCCGAGCTTGAACTCGAGCAGGCGGTACTGCAACGACTGAAAGCCCGACGCGGTGCCGAACTGATCGCGAAAGCCCGCGTACGCGTGCGGTGTCAGCGTCGCCAGCACCGACCACTGCGAAACGAGCTGATTCTGGACCTCGTTGATCCGCGCCAGAATCTTGATGCTGCGCGCCATCTGATCCTGCCGCAGACACTCGATGACGGCATCGAGCTCATGCAGAAACAGCTTGAGCCATAGTTCAGCAATCTGATGCTGAATGATGAACAGCATCTCGTCGTGATGCGGCGGATCGCTCAGCGGCTGCTGCGCCTCCAGCAGCTTGTCGAGTTGCAGATACACCTCGTAACGGATATCCCCGCCCTGCACCCCGGTCGGTTCCATGACTGGCTTCTTTTTGTCTTTTTCAGCGCCAGTAGT
>DATCZB010000146.1:0-7178 GCA_036526155.1 Gammaproteobacteria bacterium | reverse complement strand
TACGGGGAGGATCTTGCCGAGACCCTGCAGTACGGGGCCAGTCCGCGGGCAACGATTGGCCTCGATCGTTCCGCCCGGGCCCACGCCTGGCTGAGCGGCAGGGATTTCGTCACTCCGGAAGACGTGCAGACCGTCGCGCACGATGTGCTGCGACACCGCGTGCTGCTGAGCTTCGAGGCCGAGGCTCAGGGCAAGACGGCGGACGAGCTGATCGACACCATTCTGGAGCGCGTCGGGGTGCCCTAGGTGAGCGCGGTTGCCGAATCATCGCCTGAGGCACTGACTGCGGTCAGCCTGCGGGAGCTGATTGCCCTCAAACCCGCGGGCGAGATGATCAAGCTCGCGACACCCCGCATTCGCGCCTATGCCGCGGGCGGACACCTGTCGCCGTTCAAGGGACGCGGTGTCGAATTCGACGAGTCGCGACCCTACCAGGAAGGCGACGATCTGCGGACGATCGACTGGCGCGTGACGGCGCGCACCGGCAGACCACATACCAAGGTGTTTCGCGAGGAGCGCAATCGACCGGTCATACTGTGGCTGGATCTGCGCGACGCAATGATGTTCGCGACCCGCGGGGCCTACAAGTCTGTCGTCGCCGCGCGGGCCGCGGCGTTGATAGGCTGGAGCGCGGTCGCAAACGGGGACCAGCTGGGCGGGCTGGTCTTCAGCGACCAGGGCCACGACGAGCTCAGGCCGCGGCTCGGCCGCCGCGCGGCTCTGAGGCTCATGCAGCTGATCGTGTCGAACCCGGCTTGGGGCGAGCGCGGGGACGGGCCTGATCAGGGCGCTGCGCCGCACGCTCTGAGCCGGCTGAATCGCGTTGCGCGGCCCGGTAGCCTCGCCTTCCTGTTCAGTGATTTCAGTGGTATCGATCAGACCTTCGAGCGGCAGGTCATGCAGCTCGCGAGTCACTGCGATGTGCAGCTCGTATACATTTTTGATCCCGTCGAAGCGGAACTGCCGCCGCCCGGCGAGTATCGAATCAATGTGGGCAAGCGCGTGGTAACAGTGGATACGAGCAGCAAGGAAGTGAGGGAACGCTACGAGCGATCGTTCAGGGAGCGCCGCGCGCGGCTGGAAGGCCTCGGGCGTTTGCCGGGGGTCAGGCTGGTGCCCTGCCCGACGACTGAGGATCCGGCGATGGTCCTGCCGAGGTATTTTGCGCGACGATGAACCCGATCGACTTCAGCAACCTGCCTCTGCGCGACATCCACCTGCCGTCGGCTGTCGAATGGTGGCCGCCCGCGCCGGGTTGGTGGCTCTTGCTCGCGCTGCTGGCAGCCCTGCTCGCCGGCGCCCTGATCCTGTATCGGCGCCGTTACCGCGAGCGCGCCGCAATCCGCGGCTTCAGGGCGGTGGCCCAGGCGCTGGCCAATGGTGCCTCACCCGTTGAGTGTGTGCAGCGTATATCAATGATCCTGCGGCGATTCGCTATGTCGGTCTCGTCGTCGCGGCCCGTGGCCGGCCTGACGGGTGACGACTGGCTCAGCTTCCTCGACGGCCGTTGGGGTCGCGACGAGTTTTCCGCCGGCATCGGGCGGGTACTGATTTACGGGCCTTATGCGCCGGAGAACCGGGTCAGCGCCGATGACGTCAACGCGCTGAACACCTTGTGCCTCGACTGGGTGCGGGCGCAGCGCCCCGCGGAGCAATAGGCCATGTGGGTGCTCGCCTGGTGGTGGATGTTGCTGGTGCTGCCGGTGCCGTGGCTCTTGCGCCACACGCTCGGCAGCCAGAAGCTCGATACCGGCGCCGCCCTGGACGTGCCGTCGGCGAGCCCGCTCGCCGGGTTGGCCGAGTCAGGCTTGGGTGGTCGGCGCCGGACCTGGTCCGCGCGCGTGCTCTGGGTCGTCTGGGTGCTCGCTGTGCTCGCATCGGCGCGTCCGCAACATGTTGGCGAGCCACTCGCCCTGCCGATCAGCGGGCGCGATCTGCTGCTTGCCGTCGATCTGTCGGGCAGCATGGAGGAGCAGGACTTCGTGCTGTTCGGCTCGCCCGTCGACCGGCTGACGGCGACCAAGGCCGTTGCCGAGCAATTTATCGAAGAACGTGTCGGCGACCGCGTCGGGCTCATATTGTTTGGTCGCGAGGCCTACCTGCAGGCGCCGCTCACGTTCGATCGCGAGACGGTCCGGACGTTTCTGCTCGAGTCCGCGATCGGGCTGGCGGGCAAGGAGACAGCCATCGGCGATGCGATCGGGCTCGCGATCCGCACGCTCGAGGATGCCGGGGTCGAGGACGGTCGCCGGGTGCTGATTCTATTGACCGACGGCGCCAATACCGCGGGCGAGGTCGATCCGCTCAAGGCCGCGAATCTGGCCGCCGAGCGATCGATGGTCATCTACACGATCGGCGTTGGCGCCGATTCGATGACGGTGCGGACGCTGTTTGGCGAGCGCCAGATCAACCCGTCAGCTGATCTCGATGAGACGACGCTGGCAACGATCGCCGAGCTCACGGGCGGGCGCTATTTCCGCGCGCGGGATACCGAAGAGCTGGCTCAGATCTACGCGGTTCTGGACGAGCTCGAGCCCGCCGAGTCTGATGAGGCCGGGTTTCGCCCGGTCACGGAGCTGTTCTACTGGCCGCTGGCTGCCGCCGTGATTCTGACGCTCCTGGCCGCGGCCGCGCACGCGGCGCCGGCGCGCCTGCTGGCAGGGCGGGACCAGCATGGCTGAGTTTCATTTCCTGAGGCCGCTCTGGCTGCTGCTCTTGCCCGTCGCGCTGTGGGCGGCGTGGCGATTCGGCATGGGCAGAGGTGGCGGAAGCGGATGGCGTGCTGTCGTCGACAAGGCGTTGCAGCCGTTCGTCCTGAGTGCAGGTGACACGGTTCGCGAGCGTAGCTGGCCCGTGTTCACCGCCCTCGTTGCCGCGATTGCCGCGATCGTTGCGCTGGCCGGGCCAACCTGGGATCGCTTGTCGGTCCCGGCCTATCGGTCGGATGAGTCGCTCGTCGTCGCGCTCGATCT
This sequence comes from Gammaproteobacteria bacterium, assembly GCA_036526155.1. GTDB lineage: Bacteria > Pseudomonadota > Gammaproteobacteria > Steroidobacterales > Rariloculaceae > DATCZB01. The sequence goes on along the minus strand of DATCZB010000146.1, from coordinate 4,206 downwards.
TTCGCGTTCCATGGATGCGACCGATGTCGAGCCCACACGGCTGGCCCGGGCGAGGCTCAAGCTCCTCGATCTGCTCGAGCGCCGGGCCGGCGGCCAGACGGCACTGGTCGTGTTCTCGTCCAATGCCTTCACGGTGACGCCTCTGACCAGCGACACGCGAACGATCGCTGCGCTCGTCAACTCGCTGAGCACGGATATCATGCCAAGTCGCGGCAGCCTGATCGACGTGGGGCTGGAGAAATCTGCGGAACTCTTGCGGCGCACGGCGGCGACCCGCGGAGAGGTCCTGCTCATTACCGATGCGATTCCCTCGCCCCGCTCGTTCGATATCGCGGAGTCGTTGCGGGCCGATGGGATAACGACACATGTGCTGGCTGTTGGCACCGCGGAAGGTGCGCCGATTCCCGTGCTGGGCGGCGGCTTCCTGACCGATGACTCCGGGCAAGTCGTCGTCCCGCAACTCGATCTCGATAGCCTCGAGCGCATGGCGAGATCGGGCGGAGGCCGCTTCGCCGTGCTCAGCGCGGGTGATGCCGATCTCGATCGACTGTTCCCGCGTGACGTGCTCGGAGAGGTGGCGGTAGCTGACGCCGAAAGTCAGCGCGAGGCGGAAATCTGGCGCGACCAGGGGATCTGGCTCTGCCTCATCCTGTTGCCGCTCATCGCTCTGGGTTTCAGGCGCGGCTGGGTCTATGTGATTGTCGGTGCAAGCTTCGTCCCGCACTCCGAAGCGCTCGCGTTCGAGTGGGGCGACCTCTGGCTGCGGTCGGATCAGCAAGGCTACCGGGCGATGCAACAGGATGCGCCGGAGCAGGCAGCCGCCCTGTTCGAGGATCCCGAGTGGCTGGCAGCCGCCCGCTATCGGGCGGGACAGTTCGATCAGAGCGCCGCGGCGCTGGTCGGAATCGACAGCGCCGACGCCAATTACAACAGGGGCAATGCACTTGCCCGCTCGGGGCAGCTCGCCGAGGCAATCGAAGCCTACGATCTTGCGCTGGATCTCGAGCCCGGTCACGAGGACGCTGAATTCAATCGCGAGCTCGTCGCCGAGTTGCTCGAGCAGCAACAGCAGCAACAGCAACAGCAGCAACAGGATCAGACGCAGTCGGACCCTGACGGCGACTCGTCGGACGGCGAAAGCGAAGAGCAACAGGGAGAGCAGAGTCCGCAGCAGTCGTCCGGCGATGGCTCGCAGGAAGAGCAGCAGACGGCGAGCCAGGAGCAGGAACAGCAGTCCGGCCAGGATCCCGGCAGCGAATCCGAGAGTCCGGAGCCCGGCACCGAGCCTGAGCCGTCCGATGACTCGGAGTCGCAGGATCAGCAGTTGGCCGCGTCGGCCAGCCCGGAGGAAGTAGAGGATTGGGCCTCGGAGCAGGCGGCCGAGCAGTGGTTGCGCCGAATACCGCAGGATCCGGGCGGTCTCCTGCGGCGCAAGTTTCTCTACCAGTATCAGCAGCTCGGGTTCGATCAGGATGGCAATCGCATCTTCCCCGGCAGCGAGGCCGAGCCGTGGTGACGCGCCGATTGCCGCTGCTCGTGCTCGTCTGCCTGGCGTCGCTCTGGGCATCGACTGCGGCTGTGGCCCAGGAAGCCACCGTCGTAGCCCGGGTCGACCGGGATGCAATTCGGGCCAACGAATCATTCACCTATTTGCTGCGAGCGGAGGGCAGGTTTTCGGGCCGCCCCGACCTCAGTGCGCTCGCGCGCGAATTCGAGGTACTGCGGTCCGGGTCGTCGTCCAGCATTCAGATCGTCAACGGTCAGACGACTCAGGTCGCAGAGTGGACTGTCGAGCTCATGCCGCGTTCGGCGGGTGAGTTCGAGTTGCCTGCGGTCGAGCTCGACGGGGTTCTCTCAAACAGCGTTCGCCTGGAAATCTTGCCGCCGGAAACAAGCTCCGGGACAGCCGCAGATGTGTTCATCGAAGTCGAGCTCGATCGACCGGAGGCCTATGTTCAGTCGCAGGCTATCTATACGCTCAGGCTCCATGTCGGCGTCGCAACCGGCCGCGAGGCGTTGACGGCACCGGCCGTCACGGGCGGTGAAGCGATCGTGGAAAAGCTCGGTGGCGATCGGGAATACCAGACTGTCCGCGGCAACAAGGCGTACCGCGTGCGCGAGCGCCGCTTTGCGGTGTTTCCGCAGACCGCGGGCGTGCTGACCATCGGTCCTACGGAGTATCAGGCGACGGTCATCCCCGGTATCGGTTTTTCGCGCCAGCAGAGCCTCAGGTCCGACGTGCTCGAGCTCGAAGTTCTGCCGGCAGTGCCGCCACCGGCGTCGCATCCCGGTGCGGTCTGGTTGCCGGCGCGGGCGCTGCGGATCGAGGAGTCGTGGAGCGGTGATGCGGATGGGTTCGAGCAGGGAGTTCCGCGCACCCGCGAGCTGACGATCATTGCCGATGGATTGCTCGAGACGCAGCTGCCGGAGCTCGATCTGACCGAGTCTCCGGGACTGCGTCAGTATGCCGACCAGCCCGATCTGAGCCGCGAGATCAGTGATGCAGGCATCGAGGCGCGCCGAACCGAGAGGTTTGCCGTCATTGCCAACCGGCCCGGAGCCGTCGAGTTTCCGCCGGTCGAGTTGCCCTGGTGGAACGTCGATACAGAGCGGTGGGAGATCGCGCGCATCGATGCTGCCCTGGTCGAGGTTGCACCGGGCGCGGATTTCGCGCCGGCCGATCAGGCGCCTGCGACCGCTGAGCCATCGGGCGTCGTCGAGTCGGACCCGGGATTCTGGCCGTGGCTCAGCGTCGCGCTGGCACTCGGCTGGATGGGGACGATCGCCGCCTGGGCTTATTCCCGCCGCGCCGGCCGCGTGCGCATGCCGCGCCCGGAAACGTCCCGGCCGACTTCGGTACGGGCCCTGCTGAAGCAGTTGTCGGCTGCGTGCCAGGTCGACGACGCAGAGCGGACCAGAGATCTGCTGCTCGAGTGGGCCGAGCGGCAATTCGGCGACGATCCGCCCGGCAGCCTCGGCGCTCTGGCCGGGCGACTCTCGGGAGAACTGGCTGCGGAGATCCTCGCGCTCGAAGCGGCACTCTACGGCCCTGCGCCCCGCTCGTGGAAGGGGCAGCGCCTGGCCGAGCTGATCAGGGCAACCCAGGCGGTGAGCCCACGAGCCGGCCAGAAAGATCAGGATCCCCTGGTGCCGCTGTACCGCTGATCCTGGCCCGTTTCGCCGAGCCAGAGCCCGTTTTGCCAAGCCGGAGCCTGTATCGGCGAGCCTGAGTTTGTGATGTCCGTACGGGACTTTTCGGCTCGATCCGACGATGCTGCGGTCATCGGACCGGGCCCTGGATGCGAATGGCACTTGAGCAGCTCAATCGCCTTGATGTCGACACGCAGGTGTTACGGCAGCTGGAGACCGGAACGGCCAACCTTCGGTTCACCCCATTTCTCGAGAAAGAGTTCCACGCCTATAGCGTGGACCAGATGGTCGCACGCGGCCGCCTCGCGGCGTCGGTCGCATTCCTGTTCGCCCTTGTCGTTTCCAGCATCGAATTCATACTCGGCGGCACGGTAGTCACCGACACGTCCGGTATCGTCGCCGTCGCCGTTCTCGCGCCGCTGTTTGGCCTGGTTCTGATCGCGACCTACGTGCCGGCGCTCGCTCGACATTACGAGGCTATCGCCGCCGTTTCCGTTGCGCTTGCCGGCGTCAGTATCGTCTACGTCTCGCAGGTCGCATCACTGAACGGTGCGTCATACATGCTGGCGACGGTCGTGCTGATCAATCTCTACGCCTGCCGATTCCTGGGCTTCAGGTTTTCGCTCGGAGTCTCGTTAGCCTCGTTTCTGGTTCTGGCGCACGTCGTCATCGGCCTCATCATCAACTATCCGATGGGCGAGCTGTTGTACATGACGGCGATCCTGGGTGCCGCAACCGTCATCGGAACGGTGTCGAGCTACAACTGGGAAAACACGATGCGCAAGGCCTTCGTCGAGCAGCGACTACTCAACGAGCTGGCGCAGCGCGACGGTTTGACCGGGCTCTATAACCGGCGGATATTCGACGACTACATCCAGCGCGTCTGGCGTCAGGCGAGACGGGAACAGGTACCGGTCGAGATCATTCTGATCGATATCGATCACTTCAAGATCTACAACGATTTGCATGGTCATCAGGCCGGCGACGATTGCCTGCGGCGCGTCGCGCTGACGATATCGGACGCCGCCAAGCGCCCGTTCGACTTCGGCGCCCGCT
>DATCZB010000145.1:0-2578 GCA_036526155.1 Gammaproteobacteria bacterium | reverse complement strand
CTGGGGCGGTCGGGTTGTCGCAGCCCTGCTGATCTTCATCATCGGTCGCTGGGCATCGAAGCGCATCGCCGCGGGGGTCGCGAAGGCGACCGAGCGGGCCAACGTCGACCCGACGCTGACCCAGTTCCTGCGCAGCGTCATCTACATGTCGCTGCTGGTCATGGTCGTGCTCGCAGCCGTGCAGCAGCTCGGCGTTCAGGCAACGAGCTTTTTTGCCATTCTCGGCGCGGCAGGCCTCGCTATCGGCCTTGCGCTCAAGGACTCGCTCTCCAACTTCTCGTCCGGCGTCATGCTCGTTCTCTTCAGGCCGTTCAAGGCGGGAGATTTCGTCGAGGCCGCGGGCGTTGCGGGCAGTGTGGACTCGATCAAGATCTTCAACACGGTCATCAAGACCGGGGACAATCGGCTCATTACGGTGCCGAACAGTCAGATCTACGGCGGCACGATCACCAACTATTCTGCGCTCGACACGCGCAGAATCGATCTCGTGATCGGTATCGCCTATGACGACAATGTCGTTCAGGCCAAGGAGATCATTAATTCGGTGCTCGATGCCGACGAGCGCATCCTCCAGGATCCGGCCCCTACGATCATGATGCTCGAGCTTGCCGATTCGAGCGTGAATTTTGCCGTCCGTCCCTGGGTCGCGACCGGCGACTACTGGGCTGTGCGTGGCGACGTGCTCGAGGGGGTCAAGAAGGCGCTCGAGGATAATGGTCTGTCGATTCCGTATCCGCAGCACGACGTCCATGTGATTCAGGCTGCAGCCAACGGGTGAAGTCGTCCATCCGGGAACGCCTCGGTGAGCTCGCGGAACGCTGTGAAGAGGTATCGCATCTTCTGGCCGACCCGGACGTCATCGCGGACAAGGATCGATTCCGCGATTTGTCGCGCGAGTTCTCCCGCCTCGAGCCTGTGGTCAGGGACTTCGCAGCTTTCGAGGCGGCCGAGAACGACATGTCGGTAGCGGACGAGCTTTGCGCGTCCGACGATGCCGAGATGCGTGAGCTCGGCGAAGAAGAAAAGGAGCGTCTCGGTCAGCAGCTCTCGGAGCTCGAGCAGACTCTGCTCGTGCATCTGATTCCGCATGACCCGGATGACGATGCCAACCTGTTTCTCGAGATTCGCGCCGGTACCGGCGGTGACGAGGCCGCGCTGTTTGCCGGCGACCTGTTCCGCATGTACAGCCGCTATGCCGAGCGCCAGGGCTGGCGGGTCGAAGTGCTGAGCGTAAACGAGGGCGAGCACGGAGGCTACAAGGAGATCATCAGCCGCGTCATCGGCGACGGCGCGTTTGCCCGGCTCAAGTTCGAATCCGGCGCGCACCGGGTTCAGCGCGTGCCGAAGACCGAGGCCCAGGGGCGAATCCACACCTCGGCCTGCACGGTCGCGGTGCTTCCGGAGGCCGCCGACGTCGAGGATGTCGCAATCGACCCCGGCGACTTGCGCGTCGACACCTATCGCGCGTCCGGTGCCGGTGGGCAGCATGTCAACAAGACCGATTCGGCCGTCAGGCTGACCCATCTCCCGACCGGGATCGTCGTCGAGTGCCAGGACGAACGATCGCAGCACAAGAACCGGGCGCGAGCGATGTCGCTGCTCGCCGCGAAGCTCAAGGATGCCGAGGTGCAAAAGCGCGAAACCGAAACGGCCGAGTTGCGCAAGGGCCTGGTCGGCAGCGGCGATCGCTCGGAACGCATTCGGACCTATAATTTTCCGCAGGGCCGCGTGACCGATCACCGCGTCAACCTCAAGCTCAACCGGCTCGGCGAGGTGCTCGAGGGCGATCTCGAAGAGCTCATCTTCGCTCTCGTCAGCGAGCATCAGGCCAAACTGCTGACCGAGTTCGGCATCTCCGAATGAACGAAATCGCCCGCGCCGAAGTGACAGCTGCCGAGCTCGTTGCCTGGGCCGAGGCGAAGATCGCCGCGGTGACCGACTCCGGTCGGCTCGAGGCCGAGCTCCTGCTGGCAGATTGCGTCGGTATCGGGCGCGCCGGTGTCATGGCGCATCCGGAGCGTTGCATCAGCCCGGAACAGGCGCGCCGGCTCGAGGCCGCCGTCGGACGCCGCCGCAGCGGCGAGCCGCTTGCCTACATCCTCGGCAGCAAGGAGTTTTTCTCTCTGCCGCTCCAGGTGCGGTCGGGGGTGCTCGTGCCTCGTCCTGAAACCGAGCTGCTCGCAGAGGCCGTGCTCGAACGCGCGACGCCGGAGCGCGCACGGGTCCTCGATCTCGGCACGGGGTCGGGTGCCATTGCGCTCGCGCTCAAAGCTGCCCGGCCGGATCTCAGCGTCACAGCCGTCGACTGCGACCGGTCTGCGCTCGACGTGGCGATTGCGAATGCCCGGCAACTCGACCTCGAAATTCGCTGCCTCGAGTCCGACTGGTTCTCGGCCCTGGCCGGTGAGCGCTTCGATCTCGTCGTTTCCAACCCCCCTTATGTGCCGAGCGGCGACCGGCACTTTGCCTCGGAGCTCGCGTTCGAGCCGCGCGTCGCGCTCGACGGCGGCACGGACGGGCTCGACGCCTACCGCAAGATACTCGCGAGCGTCTCGAGCCATCTCGCTCCCGGCGGCAT
>DATCZB010000144.1:0-5607 GCA_036526155.1 Gammaproteobacteria bacterium | reverse complement strand
GGCCGAGATCGCCGATGTGGCCTTTCTCGTCGGCTTCAACGACCCGTCGTATTTCGGCAAGATCTTCCGCCGCTACATGGACTGCTCTCCTTCGGAGTTTCTCGAGTCGAATCAGGACGCCGTGGATACGGACCTGCTCCTGGCCGACCTCGATCCGCGGCAGTCGCGCTCCGATTCGTCCTGATCGAGCGCGCCCCGATTCGTCCTGAAACTGAGAAACGCGGCACATCGCGTACGCGATACCTGGCGTAGGATTTGCGTATGACCATACGAACCGCATGCAATCTCGCCGTTCTGGCAACCATCGCGGCGCTGCCGAGCCTGTCGCTCGGCCAGAGCGCGACCCTCATCTACGGCAACGTGAACGGCTGGACCGTGCACACCGATCCGAATCAGGATTACCGTTGTTACGCCGAAGCACTCTACGAGGGTGGCTCAGCGATTCGCATCGGTTTCGATGCCAGCTCCGAGATGTATGTCAGCATTATCGATTCGAGTTGGTCGGGAACCGTAGCCGGCGAACAGTACGAGGTCGCGCTGCAGTTTGACGAAGAAAGCCCCGCAACTTTCAGCGCCGTCGGCGTTGCAGATGACGCCGGGCTCAGCGTCACCGTGCCGGACGGCCAGCGGGCGCAATTCCGTGAGGACTTCGCCAATCGGTACATGGTCAGCGCACACCACGGCGACCATGAGCCCGTCATGCTGAGCCTTGGCGGCAGCTTCCGGGCGACTCTCATGCTCGACGAGTGTCAGACGCTGATGGCAAGCGTCGCCGCGAGCTCGAAGTAGTCACGACATCGCAACAGACTGCTACCTGCCCGGCGCGGGCGCGCCGTAACCGAAGCTTGCGACGATTGCCGCCGCCTCCCGCGACTTGAGCCATTCGACGAAATCCAGCGCAGCCTGATTGCTCGCCCCACGGCGTAGCAGCACGGCGTCCTGCCTGATCGGGTCATGCCATTCCGGCGGCACGACCACGTATGAGCCGCCGCCCCGGTAGGCCATCGCGTACGTGAGCGCGACCAGCCCGAGCTCGGCGTTGCCCGTTTGGGCCATCGCAAATGCCTGGGCGACATTCTGCCCGGTGACGATTCTGCCCTCGACCGCAGCCCAGGCGCCGAGGGTTTCGAGCACCTGCCTCGCCGCAGCCCCGTAAGGGGCCACAGCCGGCTCGGCCATAGCCAGCCAGCGAAAATCGGTATCGGCAAGCGTTGCCAGCGAGTCTTCTCCTATGCGCTGCGGATCCCGCGACCACAAGGCCAGGCGTCCCGTCGCGTAGGTGAATACGGATTCGGGGACGCCGATCCCCTGCTCCGCCAGCCGTCGTGGGCGCTCGCGGTCGGCGGCAAGAAAGACATCAAACGGCGCGCCGTTCACGATTTGCGCGTATAGCTGTCCTGTCGAACCCATCGTGATGGTTACGCGGTGGCTTGTGCGGCTCTCGAACTCGGCAACGATTTCATCGAGTGCAACGCGAAAGTTCGAGGCAGCGGCGAGAGCGACCTCCTCAGCTATCGCTACCGGGAGCAGTACGAAGAACAATGCGCCCGCCCTGACCAGGCCAGCCAGGACCTGGCACGCCATCCGATCGATCGGACTCAGCCCGAGCATTCTGACGCCGCAGTGACAGAAACCGTTTGCATCCTGTTATTTTAGGCCCAAGCGGCGACGGGCATCTCTCCAGGCTGAGGTATGCTTGCCCGGCAAGTATCGAGAATTCGGGGGGACTCTCATGAATAGAAATTCCGGTCTGGAGTCGCGGCGAGCATTATTGCGGTTTATTGCCGCAAGCCCGGCATTGTCTGTCTTTAGCCAGGCCTATGGCCAGAGCCTCACCGACCTCTACGCACGCGAAGCCGTATCCGCGGCCAGCGAAGCCATCAATGTGTTCGATTTTCACGAAGTCGCAAGAAGTGTCCTGATGCCGGGCCACTACACGTACATGGCGCTCGGAACCGACGACGGCGGCACGCTGCGTGCGAACAGGGAGGGATTCGGGAAATTCCAGCTGCGGGTGCGGCGACTCGTGGACGGGTCGAACGTCGACACCTCGGTCGAGATATTCGGCGAGCGTTATCCATCGCCGATTCTGATCGCACCCTGCGGCGCGCAAAGAGCCTTTCATCCCGAAGGCGAGCTCGCCGTCGCAAGAGCCGCCGGATCCCGGGGCGTCGAGCAGATACTCTCGACCGTGAGCTCGGTGGCCGTCGAGGAAGTCAATGCCGCGCGCGGTCGGCCGGTCTGGTTTCAGCTCTACACGAGCCCGGTATGGAGCGAAACCCTCGCTCGGGTCAGGCGAGCCGAAAACGCAGGTTGTCGCGTCCTGGCGCTGACAGTCGACCTGCCGGCGAGCAATCGTGAAGCACTCGCGCGCTTTCGCCGCGATACGAACCCCGAGTGCCAGGCCTGCCATGCGGCCGACGCCGGGCTCATTCCGCCCTTGCCGATGATCGGGTCCGGCCAGGTCGGCACCGGATTTCTGAACTGGGATTATGTCGACCGGCTGCGCGACGCGACGACGATGCGGCTGCTTATCAAGGGAATCGTAACCGCCGAGGACGCCTACCTCGCCGTCGATCATGGCGTCGACGGCATCATCGTCTCGAATCACGGCGGCAGGTCCGAGGACAGCGGCCGCGGCACGATCGAGTCATTGCCCGAAGTCGTCGCGGCTGTCGACGGCCGCATTCCGGTCATCGTCGACAGCGGATTTCGGCGCGGAACCGACATCTTCAAAGCGCTCGCGATCGGTGCCGACGCGATCGCGATCGGCAAGCCCTACCTTTGGGGATTGAGCGCCTTCGGCCAGGAAGGCGTCGAGGCGGTGCTCGACATACTGGCCAGGGAGCTTGAGATCGTCATGCGCCAGGCCGGCACGCCGAATCTCAACGCAATCGGCCGGGCGCACCTCGCCTGAACGAGGGCGCCCGGCCGGATCTCGCGAAGACTAGTTCAGCGTGTAGTTGACGCCGAAGTAGGCGAACCGCCCGAGCGGGTTGACGGGCCGGTTGATGCTGCCGAGGTCCGGTTCCTGATCGGTCAGGTTGTTGATGCCGCCGAAGAACGACAGGCCGTTGTCGAAATCATAGCGGGCATAGATATCGTGCACTTCGCGCGCTGAGTACCTGTAGAACGACGGGTCGACCCAGTCGGGGTCGCTGGCCAAACGCTCTCTCGAGAAGCGATCGGTCTCGTCGAACCAGCTGTAGCCATAGTTGACCGTCCAGCTGTCGCGGAACCAGGTCAGATCGAGCACGGCCTGATATTCGGGCGCACCGGGCTCGCCGACGTCGCGATCCGGCTCGGCGTCTGCGAGCTCGACGAACACGAGCTCATCGAGGCGCGACGCGTTCAATGACAGCCGAAACTGGCCGACACTCATGTCTCCGGTCTGGTACCGCAGCGCGTAATCGTAACCTTTGGTCTTGTACTCGGCGACGTTGACCGCAAACTGCTGGAATCCGTCGAGCAGACCGGTGCCCGGGTCACGCTGAATCAGCGGGCAGAACTGGTTCGGTGTCGGCAGATCGTAGCACTTGTCGAGAATCGTCTGCGAGTCGAAGAAATTGATTGCCTCCTCGAGCTGGATATCGAAATAATCGACCGACAACGTCAGGCTGTCGATCGGCGTCAGGACGAAACCGTAGGTCACCGTGTCGGCGCTCTCTGGCAGAAGATTGGGATTACCACCGATTCGACCTTCAACCGCGGCCGACAGGGTATCGTTGAACGTGTTCGGGTCGAAGCCCAGAGCGGCGAGACAGTTGGCATAGCGGAAGCTCGTACCGGCATCGACGTTGTCCTGATCGCATGGGTCGTCCAGAGGCTCGAACGTCTGGGATTGGGGCAGGAACAGCTCCGAAATATTTGGCGCCCGGACGGCGCGAGCACGGGTCGACCGGAACATGATCATGTCGATGGGTCGCCACAGGAAACCCGACTTGTAGGTGTCGGTGCTTCCGGCCGTGCTGTAGTCGGACTTTCGGAATGCGGCGTCGACGATCAGCTCCTGAGCCAACGTCCTGTTCGAGAGCAGCGGCAGGCTGATTTCGCCGAAATACTCCTCGACGTCGAACTCGCCGATCGTGTTCGAACCCTGACCGTACCAGGTCGTGTCGTATCCGAGCTCCGTCGCCTGGAGCTCCTCGGCCGATGCGAGGTTCTCGGCCTCCTCCTCACGAATCTCGATACCGAGAGCGAAACCGATCGGCCCGCCCGGCAGCGTGAACGCGCCGCTGTCACCGCTAACAAAGCCGCTGAGCACTTCCTGCTTGATCTCCGCCGGATTGACGAGAGTCGTGTTAATCCACTCTCTGGCGGCGTCGGAAACGTTCCGACCAAATATATTTGCCGGGACGCAACCGCTATTCGGGCCGGGCGTGAACGTCAGACCAAAATCCGGATATGGATAGTCAATCGGGAGATCAGTTGGGTCCAGGTCGGACCGGCAGACGATATTGCCATTACCGTCGTCGACCGCGTCGATCGCGGCGAGCCAGCGTTCCTCGATGCGAACGTTACTCGTGACCTGAGTTTCTTCCGACTTGCCGTAGGCGTACGACACCTCGTAACGCCAGCCGTCTTTGGGCAGGTCGCCCTCGAAGCCGAGAACGAACCGCGTGGTCTCGCGATCGATATCGTGGACCAGGGGCCCGAGATCGATATTGTCGCGGGCCACCTCGACAATGCCGTATCCATTGTCGGGATCAGACGCTTCGGCAACTGCGACCGCCGGTATGAACGGGTTGTCGAGACCGACTGGCAGATAGAAGTCGAATGTCGGCTGCCCGATGAATCTCGTATCCGACTGAGCCACCTTGGCTTCCGCGAAAAAGCCGTGGGAAGCGGACAGGTCCCAGCGGAAGATCGTGTTCAGCGACGTGCGATCAAGCCCCGGCAAAAGCTGATCCTCGAACTCGTCGAGCAGCGTGCCTGAGCCGCCGATCATGGTAAAGCCGCCAGCGTATTCGCCAACCTCGAACGGCTGGCCGTTGCCGAGGTAATCGTAACCGGCAAGCTCATCGGAATCGGGCAGTGTGCCGAAATTGCCGTAAAACCCGAAATCGAGGTCCGTATACAGCGAGCCTTCCGGAGAGGTATCGATATAGCGGACGTTGGTGCTCAGAATGTTGTCAACGACATCAGGATCGTCATCGAGATCGTCCGGGTTGTCGACCAGAATCTGCCGCTGCCCGAGCCGGGCGTAATCGCGGTCATCGCGGTTGACCTCGTCGATCGACGAATGCTCGAGACTAACCGTGATATTGCCGCGGCCACCGCCGAAATTGTAGCCGCCGAGCACGCTGACGAACGCGTTATCACCACCGCCCTGGTCGGGGCTGCCGAACTGAGCGCGTGTCGTAAAGCCTTCGAAATTGTCCTTGAGGACGAAATTGACGACGCCGCTGACGCCGTCGGCACCATACAGCGCCGATGCGCCGCCGGTCAGGATGTCGACGCGCTCGATGAGGTCCGTCGGGATCGTGTTGATGTCGACCGCGGCCGAACCCGGATCGCTCGCCACATGCCGGCGACCGTTGACGAGAACCAGCGTCCTGTCCGTACCCAGGTTTCGGAGGTTGAGCAGGTTCAGGCCCGCCGTGTAAG
>DATCZB010000143.1:0-5826 GCA_036526155.1 Gammaproteobacteria bacterium | reverse complement strand
CGAACAGGACGCCCGGATGACCGAGCCCGAGCTCGACGGCTTTGGCGCTTTGCGTAACCGAGGTGCCGGTCACGATCATGCGCGAGACGCCGACGGCTTGTGCCTCGGCAATGACCGTTTCGCGGTCGCTGTCGAAGGAATCGTGCGCAAGATTGACGCCGATGTCGATAAGGTCGCTCATGGCAGGATTGTGACCGTGGCAGGCACGGCGAGCAACGCCACCTTGGGTGATAAAGGGCAAAGCGGAAACGAGGAACGGGCTATCATTCGCGGCGTGGACCAGAGCCGGGATCGAGATGGACGCTCAGCTTCAATTGTGGGGCGGTAATACGGCTCCGGTAGCGGATGCCGGGGTCGCGTTCGAGGTACGCGAAAGCACCAAGGCGCGGCGCCTGATCCTGCAGGTCGTGCCGCCGCGAACGGTCGAGGTCGTCGTGCCACACGGGATGCGGCCCGCTATCGTGCAGGAATTCATCGAGGCGCATAAGGACTGGATCCGGCGTGCCGAACGCGAGCTGATCCAGGCCTATCCCATCGTAGACTTGCGGCCCGCGCAGGTTGAGCTGGTGGCAACCGGCGAGCGGTTCGACGTTCACTATGCTCGAGCCGCAAACGGCACAGCCAGTTACCGCCAGCGCGATCGGGAGTTGCGACTGTATTGTGCCCGTGGCGACCACACCGACGCGCCGAATCTGCTTCGACGCTGGTTGCTGCGGCAGGCGCGCGAGCAACTCAAGCCGTGGCTCGAGCGCGAGGCGGAAATTGCGGGCCTCATGCCGCGAAGCATTCAGGTTCGACTGCAAAAGACGCGCTGGGGCAGCTGCTCGTCAGCCGGCAACATCAGCCTTAATGCGGCGCTGATGCTGGTGGCACCCGAGCTCGTGCGTTATCTCCTCATTCACGAGCTCGTGCACCTCAAGCACCTGAGCCATTCGCGGAGATACTGGAAAGCCGTCGCGGGTTACGAGCCGGACTATCGCCGTCTCGACCGACAGCTCGCCGCCTGTTGGGCCCGGATGCCGTCCTGGCTGCAGTGCTCGGCCTGAGGCGGCGCTAGCCCTGGGCCAGGAGGGCGCGCAGGTCGATGACGGCCGAATGGGCGCGGGACAGATACGACGCGAGCACGAGCGAGTGATTCGCAAAAAAGCCATATCCGCCCCCGTTCAGAATGACCGGGCTGCGCAGCGGCTCGAGCGCGCCCTCGAGCTCGCGCATGACCTGCTGCAGGCTGACGACGGCATTCTTGTCGGTCAATATGCCGTCGAAGTCGACCTGTGCGGCGGCCATGAACTGCAGCAAGGCCCATGCTGCGCCCCTGGCCTCGAAGAACACATCGTCGAGCTCGGTCCAGCGCGTTTTTACCAGCAAGGTCGCGTCCTGCGGCGTCGAGGATTCGGCAGCCGGCTCGCCCGCGAGGTCCGTGTTGATGCGAGTCTGGCCCACGCTGGCCGAGAGCCGCTGCGATAACGATCCCAGCCGGCGCTCGACGATGCCGAGCCATTCACGCAGGTTATCGGCGCGGGCGTAGAACTGGGCGTCGGCGGCGTTGACGCTCGCAAGCTGTGAACGGTAGGTAATCAACGCATCCTGCGCCTCGCGCAGCTTGGTCTGGGTCGAAGGATAGATCCACTGGTCGTTGGTGTAGTGCAGGGCCGGGTCGGCGATCGCGAGCTCGGGATGTTCGGTCGACTGCGACTGCGACCGGCTGTAGTCGTTGCGCAAGGCGCGACCGAGATCGCGGGCCTGCACGAGTGCGCCGAACTCGAAGTTCGGGATGTTGTCGAGCCAGACGCTTGGCGGGTAGATGTCGTTGCTCAGATAGCCGCCGGGCTTTTCGAGTAGCCAGTCGACGAGCGCTACGAGTGTGGTCGTCGTGACGTATCCGGTGACCGGTGGGAACTCGGCAAGTGCCGTGCTCTCGAGATAGAGCGGTGGTTCCCGCGACCAGCGCCAGCAGAAAAACAGCTGGATCAGCACGAGCAGAGCCAGCGCGCCCCCCGCAGCGAGCATGCGCTGGCGCGACAGCCGGGGCAGCTTGATGTCCACTGGCGCTCGCGCTTCGCCTCAGGCCGAGGCGAGTTGACGCAGCACGTAGTGCAGGATGCCGCCGTTAACGAAGTACTCCTGCTCCTTGGGCGTGTCGATTCGGACGCGCGCCCTGAATTCTGTCTCCGTGCCGTCGTCCGCCCTGGCGCTGACTGCAACCTCGTCGACGCGTTCCGTGCCGAGCCCGGTAATCGTGAAGACTTCCTCTCCCGTCAGGCCGAGGCTCTCCGCGCTGTCGCCGTCCATGAACTGCAGCGGCACGACACCCATGCCGATGAGGTTCGAGCGATGGATGCGCTCATAGCTCTCGGCGATGACGGCTTTGACGCCGAGCAAGGCCGTGCCTTTGGCTGCCCAGTCACGGGACGAGCCGGCCCCGTATTCCTTGCCCGCCAGCACGATCAGAGGCGTCTGCTCGGCCTGGTAGCGCATCGCGGCATCGTAAATCGAGGTCTGCTCGCCTGTCGGCAGATACCGGGTCCAGCCGCCTTCGGTGCCCGGCGCCAGCAGATTGCGCAGCCGGATGTTAGCGAATGTGCCGCGCATCATGACTTCGTGATTCCCGCGCCGTGAGCCGTAGGAATTGAACTCGGCCGGCTGCACACCAAGATCCTGCAGGTAGCGTCCGGCCGGACTGTCCACGGCAATGGCGCCGGCGGGCGAAATGTGGTCCGTTGTCACCATGTCGCCGAGCAGCGCAAGAACGCGTGCGCCCTGGATGTCTCCGGGCGTGGAAGTCTCGAGCGTCATGCCGTCGAAGTAGGGTGGATTCTTGATGTAGGTCGAGGTGTCGTCCCATGCAAATGTTTCGCCCTCGGGAGTCGGCAGGCCGTTCCAGTTGTCGTCGCCGTCGAATACGGCCGAATAGCTCTTGGAGAACATTTCGGCATCGATATTGGCTGCGATCAGATCGTTAATCTCCTTGCTGCTCGGCCAGATATCCTTGAGGTAGACCTCATTCCCACTGGCATCCGTGCCGAGCGCGTCGTCGTAGAGATCGAGGCGCATGGTGCCGGCGAGCGCATATGCAACCACGAGCGGCGGCGACGCCAGGAAGTTCATCTTGACCAGCGGATGAATGCGGCCCTCGAAGTTGCGGTTGCCCGACAGAACCGAGCATGCCGTCAGGTCGTTGTCGCGTATTCCGGCTGCAATTTCCGCGGGGAGCGGGCCGGAGTTGCCGATGCAGGTCGTGCAGCCGTAGCCGACGACATTGAAGCCGAGCGCTTCGAGATCGTCGAGCAGCCCGGAGCGCGCGAGGTAATCGGTCACGACCTTGGAGCCCGGAGCGAGGCTCGTTTTGACCCATGGCTTGGTCGCGAGGCCGCGCTCGCGCGCATTGCGCGCCAGCAGTCCGGCACCGACCATCACGGCCGGGTTCGAGGTGTTGGTGCAGCTCGTGATGGCGGCGATGACCACGGCGCCGTCGCGGATCGTGAAGCTTTCGCCATCGGCCTCGACCGAGGCCGATGCGTTGCTGCCAGCCAGCAGCTCGCGGGCCTTTGTCGCGGCTGACCGCAGCAGAATTCTCTCCTGTGGCCGTCGCGGACCCGAGATGCAGGGTTCGACGTCGCCGAGATCGAGGGAGATGGTCGTCGAGTAGCGCGCGCGGCCCGAGCGCCAGAGTCCCTGCGTCTTGCAGTAGGCTTCGACGAGATCGATCTGCTTTTTCGGCCGCCCGGAAAGCTCGAGATAGCGCAGCGTCTCGTTGTCGACCGGAAACACCGCGCAAGTGCTGCCGAATTCGGGCGACATGTTGCCGAGTGTCGCGCGGTCGGCCAGCGGCAGATGGTCGAGACCGGCGCCGAAAAATTCAACGAACTTGCCGACGACGCCGAGGTCACGCAGCATTTCGGTGACGGTCAGCACCAGGTCGGTCGCGGTTGCGCCCTCGGCGAGCTGCCCCTTGAGCTCGAAGCCGACGACCTGAGGGATCAGCATGGTAATCGGTTGGCCGAGCATTGCCGCCTCGGCCTCGATGCCGCCGACACCCCAGCCGAGGATGCCGAGGCCATTGATCATCGTCGTATGGGAATCCGTGCCGACCAGCGTGTCGGGGTAGGCCAGGCGTCTGCCGTCGTTTTCGACATCGAACACGACGCGGCTCAGATACTCGAGGTTGACCTGATGCACGATACCGGTGTTCGGTGGCACGACGCGGAAGTTGTCGAAAGCGTTCTGCCCCCAGCGCAGAAATGCGTAGCGCTCGCGGTTGCGCTCGAACTCGATCCTGTTGTTTTCGGCGAGCGCCGTCGACGTGCCGAAACGATCAACCTGCACCGAGTGATCGATGACGAGTTCGGCAGGTGACAGCGGGTTGATGGACGTGGCATTGCCGCCGAGCGCGACGACGGCGTCGCGCATTGCAGCGAGATCGACGACCGCCGGCACGCCGGTGAAGTCCTGCAGGATCACGCGCGCAGGCGTGAAGGCGATTTCCTGATCGGGCTGGGCGGTCGGGTCCCAGTTGGTCAGCGCCTGAATGTCGTCGGCGGTGACGCTGATGCCGTCCTCGTGGCGCAGCAGGTTTTCGAGCAATACCTTCAGAGTGAACGGCAGAGTATCGAAGTCACCGCCGGCTGCCTCGAGCCGGAAGATCTCGCAATCGACCGCGCCGGCCGGAAGCCGCTGGCGGGCACCAAAAGAGTTCGTCATCGAATTTCCTTGCAGTTCTGCAGAGCGAAATTATAGCAAGCGGGTCAGCCGGCCTCTGCGGTCGCGAGCCCGGTCATGCGGCCGCGGCCCGTCCGCGCGATGCGGGCGCCACCGAGGCAGCGGTCGGCCAGATAAAAGACGGCATATTGCCCGGGCGTGACGGCTCGCTGTGGCTGGTCGAAGTCGACTCGAGCGCGGCCACCCGGCTCGCAGATCAGCGTGCAGGGCTGATCGGTCTGGCGGTAACGTGTCTTGACCTGACAGCGCAAGTTGGCGGCATTGCGCGCCTCCAGAGGCGGCGGGCCGATCCAGTTCATTGGTCCCGTCTCGATCCAGTCGCTGCATAAAAGCGGATGCTCGTGCCCCTGCACGACGACTAGCTCATTCTCCTGTTCGCGCTTGGCCGCCACGTACCACGGCGCGCTGTCAGCCCAGGTCATGCCACCGACCCCGATGCCCTTGCGCTGGCCGAGCGTGTAGAGATGCAGCCCCTGATGCTCACCGACGACGTCGCCCTTGTCGGTCACGATCGGACCAGGCGTCGGCTCGATGAACCGGCCGAGAAAATCGCCAAAGGGCCGCTCGCCGATGAAGCAGATACCCGTGCTGTCACGCTTGCCGGAGACGCTGAGCCCGGCCCGCAGGGCCAGCTCCCGGACCTCGCGCTTGGTCAGCTCGCCGAGCGGAAACAGGACGTCCGTCAGATCTTCCGTTTGCACGGCGTGCAGGAAGTAGCTCTGGTCCTTGTTGGCGTCCCGCCCCTTCAGCAGGATCGGCTGGCCCTCGGTCCGGTCCAGACGCGCATAATGGCCGGTCGCGATCCGGTCGGCACCGAGGCGACGCGCATAGCGCAGCATCAGTCCGAACTTGATCTCGCGATTGCAAAGCACGTCGGGATTGGGCGTGCGGCCCGCCCGGATCTCGTTCAGAAAATCGTCGAAAACAGTCTCGCGGTACTCGCGCGCAAAGTTAACGCGGTGCAGGTCGAGGCCGAGCCGGTCGCAAACGGCGCGTGCATCCTGCAGGTCGGTCGCGGCATCACAATAGCCGTCGTCGTCTTCCCAGTTGCTCATATGCACGCACTCGACGGCGTGACCCTGCTCGACGAGCGACCAGGCAGCAACG
>DATCZB010000142.1:0-6283 GCA_036526155.1 Gammaproteobacteria bacterium | reverse complement strand
TCGGCCTTGTTGGCAACCAGCAGCGTCGGCAGGCGAATCCGGAACAGCTCTTCCTCCTCTGAATCGGCCGTGCCGGTGTCGGGCCAGACACCCGTCAGCGTCACTTTCTTCTGTTCGAGCAGCTCGAGGACCAGGCCGATCGATTCCGGTGCCGCGGGATCTAACAGATCGACAACGAGTAACGCAGCATCGGCCTGTTGCAGGGCCGTCTGAATCCAGGGAGCCACGAAATCCGCCGAGATGGCCGGCATGTCGATCAGCTGAAAGCTGATATCGGCGAACGGAATCATCCCCGCCATGAGCTCGTGGGTCGTGTGCGGATACGGCCCGATCTGGGCTCGCGAACCGGTCAGCTTCGCATGCAGGGTCGATTTGCCGCTGTTCGGCGGTCCGAGCATTGCGATCTGCGCCGCGCCCTCGGGTCGGATGGAATGCACCGGTCCCGATCGCTTACCGCCCTTTTTCGGCCCGCTGAGCTCCTCGGTGAGCGCCTTGATCCGGCTTTTGATGTCGGCCTGCAGATGCTCGGTGCCCTTGTGCTTCGGAATCGTCCGCAGCATTTCCTTGAGGCAGTCGAGGCGCTCCTTTTCGTCGCGCGCCGCCCGAAACGCCTGCTCGGCCTTCTTGTAATCGGGGGTCACGTTCGTCGGCATGGCAGAATCGATTATGCACCAGCCCCGGACAGGCGAATCGCTCGCCACTGGCCTAGCCGCCGCGGGCTCTGGTTTAATTCGGCCTGAATTCCATCCCGCGAGAGATTTGCTTGAGCATACACGCCACTGCTGTCGTCTCTGAGGCAGCCGATATTGCGGCCGGCGCCGAGATCGGGCCTTTCTGCGTCATCGAAGGGGATGTCGTCATCGGCGCGGGCACCACGGTCGAATCGCACGCCAGGATAGGCAGTAGCTATGGCAAGGTCAGGATCGGCGAGAACAATCTGATTCAGTGCGGTGCCGTTCTGGGTGGCCCGGCCCAGGATTACAGCTTCGCCGATGCTGCAACCGAGCTCGTCATAGGCAACGACAATCGAATCGGCGAGTACGTCAGCATCAGCCTGGGCACGGCCAAGGGCGGCGGCACGACCCGCGTGGGCAACAACAATTTCATCATGGCCTTCGTGCACCTCGGCCATGACTGCCAGCTTGCCGACCACATCGTCATTACCAACGGGACCCAACTGGCCGGCCATATTACGGTCGAGCATCATGCGCTGCTGAGCGGTCTCGCCGGCATCACGCAATTTGTGAGAATCGGCGCCTACAGCTTCCTGACGGCGGGCGCGTTCGCCAACAAGGACATCCGGCCCTACACGATCGCCGAGGGTCACTGGGCGGTCCCGAAAGCCGTCAACCGCGTCGGGCTCAGGCGCGCCGGCTTCGGACCGGCGGAACGCAAGAACATCGAACGCGGCATCCGCATCGCGTTGGACAAGTCCGCCACTATCGCGGAAGTCGAGCAGCGAATCAGGGACGAGTGTGATCCCGACGCGGCGATTGCGCACCTGCTCGACTTCATCGCTGCGTCGGACCGGGGGATTGCGCGACCATGAAACCGGTTCGGGCCGCCGTGGTCGGCGTCGGCTATCTCGGCCGCTTTCACGCCCAGAAGTATGCTGCTTCCGACCGAGCCGAGCTCGTGGCCGTTTGCGACCTGGACGAGGCCGCCGGCCGAGCCGTGGCCGAGGAAACCGGGACCGAGTTCGTTGCCGACTATCGCGACCTGAACGATGCGGTCGACGCGGTGAGCATCGCTGCCAGCACCAGCGTTCACCACGAGCTCAGCCGCTTCTTCCTCGAGCACGACGTGCATGTGCTCGTCGAAAAGCCAATGACGGTGACCAGCGCGGAGGCATCGCACCTGACCCGGCTCGCCGACGAGCGGGACCTGCGGCTTCAGGTCGGGCACATCGAGCGTTTCAACCCGGCACTGCTTGCGGCGCGGGAGGGTCTCGGGCCGCCGAGCTTCATCGAGTGCCACCGACTCGCACCCTTCACCCAGCGCAGTGCCGACGTCAACGTCGTGCTCGATCTCATGATCCACGATCTCGACGTGATCCTGTCGCTGGTCGATGCAAAGCCCGTCAGCGTATCGGCGGTCGGTATCGCCGCATTGACCGATACCGTCGATGTCGCGAACACGAGAATCGAGTTCAGCAGCGGCGCGATTGCCAACGTGACGGCGTCACGGGCATCGACGCGGTCTGAGCGCAAGTTCCGTGTCTGGGAAGATCACCAATACGTGTCCATCGACTTCGGTCGCGGCATCGTGCAGAAGGTCCGAAGCCGGGGGAACTGGCGCGAGGGGGAGTCACCGCTCGATCAGGAGTCGTGGAATCTCGAGAAGGGCGACGCGCTGGCCGACGAGATCGAGGCGTTTCTCGACGCGGTGCAGACCGGCTCGCAGTGCATCGTCAGCGGTCGCGATGGCCTCGCGGCGCTCGAGCTTGCGGAGAGGATTCTCGAGGACATCCGGCGGCGGCGCGCCAGCCACTGAATCTCGTCTCAATACGGCCCTTCGATGCCGTACTCCTTGATCTTGCGGGTCAGCGTATTGCGGCCCCAGCCCAGCAGCCTGGCGGCTTCCAGCCGTTTCCCCCGCGCCCGCCTCAGCGCGATTCGAATCAGCGTGCGCTCGAACGCCGGCATTGCCTCATCCAGCAGCGGCGACGAGGAGTCTCGCGTGATCCGGCCTTCCGCCCATTGCTCGAGACCAGCGGTCCAGTCATCGAGCCCGGTACCGCCGCCGGCGCTGAGCTCGGACGGCAAATCCTGCACGACGATTTCCCTGCCTGCGGCCGTCACGGTCAGGCGTCGGCACAGATTGACCAGCTCGCGCACGTTGCCGGGCCAGTTGTAGGACAGGAACCGGGTGGCTGCGCCGTCACTCAGCGACTTGGGCGCCACGCCGAGCTCGTTGGCCGCCAGATCGAGATAAAAACGCGCCAGATCGATAATGTCTTCGCGTCTTTGCCGCAGCGGCGGGACCTGGACCCGCATCACGTTCAGACGATGATAGAGGTCTTCGCGAAACTGGCCTTCCTCCACTCGCCTGGCGAGATTCTGATGGGTTGCCGCAATGACACGCACGTTGACCTTGATCGGCACTTGCCCGCCGACACGAAAGAATTCGCCTTCGGCCAGCACGCGTAACAGGCGCGTTTGCAAGGCCGGCGACATGTCACCGATCTCGTCGAGGAACAGGGTGCCGCCGTCGGCCTGCTCGAATCGGCCGATCCGCCGCTCTGTCGCCCCGGTAAACGCGCCCTTCTCGTGACCGAACAGTTCGGACTCGAGCAGCTCCGAGGCAATGGCCGATGTGTTCAGCGCGACGAAGACCGCGTCAGAACGCGGAGAGTTGTCGTGCAGCGCGCGCGCCACCAGCTCCTTGCCCGTGCCTGACTCACCGGTGATCAGAACGGTCATGCTGGCTCGCGACAATCGCCCGATTGCCTTGAACACATCCTGCATTGCGGGCGCCTTGCCGATGATCGTCTTTGCCGGCGGCGCTTCCGGCTGCTTCGACTTGACTCGGCTGTGCTGCCTGGCCGCTCGCGAGACGAGCTCGACCGCCTCGTCGACATCGAACGGCTTCGGCAGGTATTCGAATGCGCCACTCTGATAGGCCGCGACCGCGCTCTCGAGATCCGAGTGCGCCGTTATGACGATGGCGGGAATGTCCGGCTCGACCGCATGCAAACGCTCGATCAGCTCGAGCCCGGTCATCTCCGGCATTCGAATGTCGGTAATGACGACATCGGGCTTGTCGGATTCGAGGGCGCGCAGCATCATACCGGCCGAATCGAAGCAGCGCGGAAACATGTTGGCCTGCTGCAGGGCCTGCTCCAAAACCCAGCGGACGGATTCATCGTCATCGACGACCCAGACCACGAGTCCCGGCGTTGCCATCAGGACAGACCCCCTGCCGGCGCACCCGGCAAGTCCGCCGGCACGCAAAGCCGAAACACCGTCGCTCCGGGCTTGCTGTCAAACTCGAGCAGCCCGCCATTGCTGCTGACCAGCTCCTGCGCGATCGTCAGCCCGATGCCGGACCCGTCGGGCTTATCGGTCACCAGCGGGAAAAAAATATTTTCCTGCAATTCCTCTGGAATACCCGGGCCGTTGTCCTCGATCTCGATTACGTCGACGACCCTGTGCTGCCGCCCGCCGATGACAAAGTTCGCGAACACGCGGGTACGCAAGACGATTCGGCCCTCGTCGCCCACAGCCTGCAACGCGTTTCGCCCCACATTCAGCAGTGCCTGAACAATCTGGTCCCGGTCTACGCGCACTGACGGCAGACTGGGGTCGTAATCCTTGATGATGTCGACCCCCGCCGACGCCTCGGCTGATATCAGTGCGACCACATGCTCCGTCAGCTCGTGGGGATTGAGCAGCTCGGGCCGGCGAGCCCCACCGGCAATCAGCACCCGATCAACGAGCGCAGCAAGCCGGTCGGCTTCGGAGATGATGATCTGCGTGTAACGCTTGAGCTCGCTGGTCGCGAGTTTTCGCTCGAGAAGCTGGGCCGCGCCGCGCATGCCGCCCAACGGGTTCTTGACCTCGTGCGCGAGCTGACGAACGATTTGCTTGGATACGCGCTGCCCGGCCGCGAGCTGCGTTTCCCGAGTGATTCGCCGCTCCCTTGCCTGATCGTTCAATTCGAGCAACACGCCGGATTCGATGGGAGACGCGCGGCAATCGAGGCTCAGATCACGGCCGGCGGCCCGACAATTCATCGCTCGCAGGCCGATCGTCAATCGGCGCTCCATGGTTCGCTTGCAGAGCTCGATCAGCTCGTCGGAACCCACCATGATATCTGCCAGACCACGACCGACAGCCTGGCGCTCGCTGAGACCGAACAGGTCCTGAGCCGCGAGACTGAAATAGGTCACGACGAGATCCTTGTCGAGCGCGATAACGGCTATGCCGAGACTGCCGAGAATCTGGTCGGAGCTCGGCCGACCCGGGGCGGTTCTCGCGCTGGAGGCTAGTTGCTGCCCGGCCGCGGCACCGGCTGCGGCGCCACCCGCTGCGGTTGGGGCTGAACCGTGGTGTTTTGCCGCACGAAGAACGAGACCGGCATTGACTGCTTGAGCTCGCGGCCCTCCTGGTCGCTGACCACAGCCTGCAGTGTATGCTCGCCGCGCCAGACTTCCGGCACAGTGAAACTGATATCGCGAGCCCCGACGGCGATGCGCTCGCCATCGAGTATCACGTCGATCCGGTGACCGGCCTGGAGCGGCGGGTAAATCACGAGCTCCGTTTCCAGATTGCCCTCGATACTGAACAGCGTCTCCTGTTCCGTAGGGCTGGCCACCGCAAGCACGGCATACTCCGTCACTGACGGTTGCTGCCGAGACGGCTGTTGCAAGGCTTGCTGAGTAGCCGCCGACGGCGCAGTGACCCGCGCTTCCGCGCTGGAAAAAGATTGCCCGGCCGACAGCTCGATCTGCGTCGCGCCCTCGACCGGACGATCTGAGAAATGCCTTTGACCCTGCTCGTCCACCCACGTCCAGACAGGCGCCGCAACGGCGATCGTCGAGACCAAAGATGTAATTGCGATCAGGCACCTAAGCATGCTCCATATCTTATCGCTGATCGCGCATCGGAACCAATGACACTGGCGTGGTTTTGCGAACCACGCCAGTGTTGGTATTTAACTTAATCCGTTATCGATACGCGACGGCCTAGAGGCTGTAGTACATATCGAACTCAACCGGATGAGTCGACATTTGCAGCCGCTCGATTTCCTCCGTCTTGAGTCCGATGTATCCGTCGATCAGTGCGTCACTGAAGACGTCGCCAGCCTTCAGGAATTCCCGATCTGCATCGAGCGCACTGAGCGCTTCCTGCAGTGAGAAACTGACCGTCGGGATTGCCTTCTCTTCCTCGGGCGGAAGATCGTAGAGGTCCTTATCCATGGCCTCGCCCGGATCGATCTTGTTCTGAATGCCGTCGAGACCGGCCATGAGCATTGCCGCGAATGCAAAGTACGGATTAGCCGTCGAGTCGGGGAATCGAACCTCGATCCGCCGTGCCTTCGGATTGGCAACATAGGGAATCCGAATCGATGCCGACCGGTTGCGCGCCGAATGCGCAACGAGCGTCGGGGCTTCGAATCCCTTGACGAGGCGCTTGTAGCTGTTCGTCGAAGCGTTGGTAAACGCGTTCAGGGCCCTGGCGTGCTTCTTGATGCCACCGATGTAGTGCAGCGCGAGCTCGGAAAGACCACCGTAACCGTCGCCGGTCATCAGGTTCGTTCCGTCCTTGGTCAGTGACTGGTG
>DATCZB010000141.1:0-2021 GCA_036526155.1 Gammaproteobacteria bacterium | reverse complement strand
CACGGCGAAGCTGTTCTCGACATTCGAGGCCCGATCGTCGATCGCCGCCGCCTGGTCGAGCAGGCCGTTTACGCTCGAGGCGATTGCTGCGATCTCGTCGAGACCGCCCTCGACTTCGACCCGATTGCCGGCGCCTGCTGCGACCGAGCTCAGCGCGTCACGGACGCTCTCGATCTGGCGTCGGTAACTGAGCAAGCGCCGGATCAGGACGGCAACAACCAGCGCAGCCAGCACGAACAGGCCGGCCAGCGCGGCGGGGGCCCACCGACTTGCTAGCGCGATCGAAATCGCGTCCATGTTACTCGTCGAAACTCAGGCCGACCGGTGGCTCCAAAAAGACATTCGTCGGCGCGGCTGACGAATGAGCCGTAACTGAGTAATCGATTCCTGGCTGAATCTCTGCTGACACTGGCGCTCACGCCTCGTTCTGGCTCGCCGTCTGCGGCGAGCGTATTCTTGTATCACGCCCGTGCGTCCAGGCTGAATGCCTGCTTCGCGGTAATCCCTGCCGTACGGGCCTGCGCGTTCTAGTACGCCAACGATAACTCACCAGCCCGGCCTTAGCGGCCGGATTTGACGATAATATGGTTGTCGCTCCCCGCTATACTTCGTAACCTAACGCGCCTTTCGGCGTTCCTGACCCATGTCATCGACTGAAACCATGAATTTTGAAGCTGCCCGGCAGCAAATGCTCAGCCAGCAAATTCGCACCTGGGACGTGCTCGACGAGCGCGTGCTCGGCACCCTCAGGGCCACTCACCGGGAAGCATTCGTGCCCGAAAATGAACGCGATCTGGCCTTTGCGGACCTGGAGATTCCACTCCCGCACGGCCAGTGCATGATGGCGCCGAAGGTCGAGGCCCGGCTGCTGCAGGAGCTCGCCATCGAGCCAACCGACCGGGTGCTGGAGATCGGCACCGGCAGCGGTTATCTCGCGGCCTGCCTGGCCCGCCTCGCCGACAGCGTGGTCAGCCTGGAGATCTTCGGCGATCTTTGCGACGCGGCCGGCACACGGCTGGAGCAGGCCGGCGTCGAGAACGTCGAGCTCTGGAACCAGGACGCCATGGAGGCGGATTTCGACACGGGCTTCGATGCGATCGCTGTCACGGCATCGGTGCCGGTGCTGTCCGAACGCTTCATCAATCTGCTCAATCCCAACGGCCGCCTGTTCATCGTCGTTGGCCGGCCGCCGGTCATGCAGGCCACGCTCGTCAGCAAGCATGCCGACGGCAGCTGGACCGAGCGGAGCCTGTTCGAAACGCTGTTGACTCCCATGATCAACGCCGAGCAGCCCGAACCGTTCGTGCTGTGACGCAATCGAGGCCCCGGCTCGACGAGACAAAACTCTTCGAAGCCGTCCACCCGGACGCGACTTCGTCACGCAAGACAGAGGAAGAGGAACCATGAAGCGAACAGGATTACTCGCAGTTGTTGCCACAGCAGTGCTCTCGCTCGCAGGCACAGGCACGACCACGGCTCAGGAAGGCCTGCTGGAGATCTATCTGCGAGCGCTCGACAGCGACCCCGTCCTGCGGGAGGCGGAAGCGACATACCTGGCCTCAGCAGAAGCCCGGCCGCAGGCACGCAGCGCGCTGTTGCCGAACCTGAGCCTTGGCAGCGGTATGAATGGTTCGAGGACAGAGCAGATTGGCCCATTTGGCTTCGGTAACATCAACTTCGGTGATGAAGACATCACTACCAGAACGCGAAGCTCCCGCGATTCGCTCGACTTAAGTCTGACGCAACCGCTGCTCGACTTCGTCAGCCTGCGCAATCTGCGCCAGGCTGAGAAAACCGTCGCGCGCGCTGAAACGGACTTCGCCGCTGCCCGCCAGGAACTGCTGCTGCGCGTCGCCGATGCCTACTTCAATGTGCATGCGGCCGAAGACACGCTGGCCGCGGAAATCGCGGCCCGGGAGTCCCTTTATCAGCAGCTCCAGCAGGCCTTCCTGAGCCGTGGTCGTGCCTGTGCCTGCGAGCGAGAGCACTGCTGTGGCAACAACTGCGAGTAATCCTGTTCG
>DATCZB010000140.1:0-6664 GCA_036526155.1 Gammaproteobacteria bacterium | reverse complement strand
ACCCAGAATGTCGGCCCGGTTCTCGGTCATTCCGAATGCGGCTGGCGCAACGGGCGCAATGGCCGCCCAGATGTCTGCGTGTTTCGATCCCAGGAAGAAGGTGCCGGCGCCACCCATTGAATGGCCAGTGAGGTAAATGCGGTCATCATCGACGTTGAACTCCTCGCGGACCATGGCGAGCACGTTCATGACGTCCTTCTCGCTGAGCTCCGGGAGATTCTCGGGCTGCTCAGCACCACCGAAGCCACGGCCGCCGCCGCCAGGCGGCCTGAGCAGCGGGGAGCCATACCAGCCACCGACGTTGTAGCCCATCGGCGCGGCCAGGATGTAGCCGCCTTCCTCGGCGAGATCGACGGCCGTTTCGTTACACATCACTTGCGGCGGCGCGCCGAGCCCGTGCAGCGAGATAATCAATGGCGCCGGCGTATCGGCCGAGACCCCGGACGAGGCAAAGATGCAGTACGGCAACTCCTCGTTGGTGTCTTCGAAAAGATAGGTTCGATCCTCGGCACGCGGATCGCTGTTCCAGACCCGACCCTGACCCGGTTGGGCGAGCACGCTCGCTGAGCAAAGCCCCAGCGCCAGCCAGGCCAGAGCCGCGGTGCCGATTGATGTTCGTTCGAGTTGCATGAGTTCAGGCTCCCTGTTCGTTATTCCCATCCCGTCGGCGACCCGAAAGGAATAAAAATACCCACGGCCTCGACCTCGTGAATCTGCCCGTCCGTGATCCTGAAGATATGGGCTGCCGGGAGATCGTAAGGCTCGCGCTGCTCGTCCCACATGACCTCGCTTCCGTTCGCGGCAATCATGCGGTGCGGCCCACGGCTCATCGACTGGCGAAAGTGCGACAGCCCCATCGCCAGCCCCTGAACCGGATCGATAGCAAACACACGCCGGTTGTCGATGCTGTCGATGTAGGCGAAGCGGCGCGAATCCATCTGCCCGACGCAGTCCCTGGCGACGGGCGGTGGCGACCGGCCATCGACGTCCACGCTCGCAAACGACTCGGGCGCCAGATAGTGGGCAGCCGTGATCATCCCGTTCTCCTGACGCTCGCAGTCGTCGGCAAACGGCGCAAGACTCCCGTCGCTCAGGTTGAGTGCCTCGTAATAGGCAGCCGCAATCGACGCCATCGTCTCGCGCGGCATCCGCTCATTTTCGGAAACGACGGCAACGAAGTTGGGGCGCGGCGATTCCAGAAGAGACAGATCGGCTTCTTCAGTCAGATCGGCGACGAGGTGCTCGGCTTCCGTAATGGCCCCTCCATCGAGCCTGAGACGCGCCGCGAGCAACGCCCGCACGTTGCCCGTGTTCGTCTGGCGCTCGACGAGCGTCATGAGCCCGACCTCGCCGGTCACGGGATCCGGCACGACGATGCGATAGTCGGCCGAAACGTCAGCGGCCGTGGCCCAAAGCCCCTGGCCAGACTCGAGCGCCTCGACGTTCTCGACGAAGCGAACGTCGCCGGCAAGCCCGGCGGCAGCGGCATCACGATCAGCCAGCGCGTCGAGATAGCGGTCGGCTGCGTCCACCAGGCACTCCCGGTCGCACCCGAACTCGCTGGCCGGGCTGCACCCGGCCCCAAGCCCAACCACGCCGGCAATAGCCATCGCGCGGCCTAGGCCCGTGACGAGATCGCTTACTGCGCGCACGCCGGACTCCCGAGCCGGACGGCTGAGCCGCAACTAATACCCGCTGACGACAGACTGCATGACCATGTTCTCGAAGTCGCTCAGGAATTCGCGGTTCGAAGTCTGGGTCATGGCGATCGCGATCAGGTTTTCCTTCGGGTCCACCCAGAAGTGCGTGCCGAAAGCACCGCTCCAGCCGAAACTGCCCTCGGAGAGGTAGGTGTTGCGCGCGGCGGGGTCGTTGACGACGCGAACACTGAGCCCGTAAGACTCACCCGCGCGCCGGCCTGGCACCGTGTCGGGCAGAAACACCGAGCCCATGAGTTCGACGGCGCGGTGGCTCAGAATTCGGTGCCCGTTGAATTCACCCTTATTGGCCAGCATCAGAGCGAACTGGGCGTAGTCCGACGCGGTACTGAAGAGCCCTCCCCCGCCCGAGCGATAAACGCCGTTCATGAAACCCGGATATTCGCGCGGCTGGAGACCATCGGCGCCACGACCATAAAGCTTCACCAGCCGCGGGTTGCCGACGGGCGGGTCATAGGTCGTGTCGTTCATCTCGAGCGGATCGAACAAGCGCTGCCGCAGGAATTCTTCGATCTCCATTCCGGACGCCACCTCGACGACGCGCGAGAGCACGTCAAAGCCCGCTGCTGCGCTGTAAGCCCAGCGCGTGCCCGGCTGAAACTCGATCGGCACATCGCCGAGACGCGGGATGTAATCGGCGAGCGTGTCCTCAGGCCCTGCCGCAACGGAGCGGTTCGCGAAGTTGCTGATCTGTCCGCTGACGACACCGGAGCTGTGCGTGAGCAGATCGCGCACCGTGACGGCGCGCTCGGCAGGAACGGTGTAGTAACGCGGCTCCGCCTGCCCCCCGCCGTTACCGAAAGGCCCTGCCGGCGCCGGCTGCGGCACGCCGACCACCATGTCCTCCCACTCGGGGATGAAGCGCGAAACGGGGTCCTGCAACCTGACCTTGCCCTCATCCATCATCATCAGGATCGCGGCGCCGATGACGGGCTTGGTCATCGACATGATGCCGAAAATGCCGTCCTCGACCATGGGCCTCCCTGCTTCCACATCCATGAGCCCGTGGGCTTCGAGGTGGGCGATTTGGCCGTCGCGCGCAACCAGCGTCACGGCGCCCGAAAAACTGCCGGCATCGATGTGCCGCTGCACGAGCTCGTTGACTCGCTCGAGCCGCTCGCCGGACAAGCCGACGCTCCCCGGGCGAGTCATCGGCGCGTCCGCATGGAGCGGCGCGGCGACCAGGGCAGCCAGCAAGGCCGTCGAAGTGCTCACGGTTCGAATGGATTTCAGCATGATCGATACCCCCTCTGAATTCGTGTCGGAGCCTAGCAGACTCCCCGATGCAACACGACTTTTCGCAGCGGCGCTGCGCCCGTAAACAGGCTGCCCCAGCTCCGGCATCTGTTGACAAGCTCAGGCCGCGTTGCGAACCTCAAACCGATGCGAGCTCAGACACTCAAGGGCTGTCGCCCCACGCCGGATCCACCTTGCCGGAAGCCGACCGCGGCAGCCGAATGACCATGCGCACCCAGGTAGGCATCGTCGGCTCAGGGCCATCGGGCTTGCTGCTGTCGCAGATCCTGCACAACGCGGGTATCGAGTCCGTGATCCTCGAGCGTCGCTCGCGGGACTACGTCGAGGGCCGGATCCGGGCCGGCGTCATCGAGCAGGGCGCGGTCGATCTCCTGACGATCGCCGGCGTCGGCGAGCGCATGGCCAGCCAGGGTCTCGTGCACGAAGGCTTCGATATTGCGCTCAACGGCGAGCGGACCCGGGTCGACCTGGCCGGGTTGACGGGCGGCAGGACGGTCACGGTCTACGGACAGACGGAGATCACCAAGGATCTGATCAACGCCCGACTCGACACCGGCGGCACGATCATATTCGAGGCCGGGGACGTCAGGCCCGAGGGCTTCGAGGGCGCGAGCCCCGTGCTGTCGTTTACACAAGGCGGAGCTCGGGAAGCATTGCATTGCGACTTCATCGCCGGTTGCGACGGTTACCACGGCGTCTGCCGCGCAAGCTTCCCTGACGGCAAAATCCGATCCTTCGAGCGCATCTACCCGTTCGCCTGGCTCGGTGTGCTCGTCGAGGCGGCGCCCCCGTCGCACGAGCTGATCTATTGCCGCGACACCCGAGGCTTCGCGCTCTTCAGCATGCGCTCGACCGACGTTTCGCGCAGCTACCTGCAATGCGCGCCCGACGAGGACCTGAACGAATGGCCCGACGACCGCGTGTTCGAGGAACTGCAGCGTCGGCTCGGGGATTCGGCGACCGTGGCCGCGGGCAATGTGCTCGAAAAAAGCGTAACGCCGATGCGCAGCTTTGTCGCCGAGCCGCTGCGTTATGGCCGGCTGTTTCTCGCCGGCGATGCCGGGCACATCGTCCCGCCGACGGGCGCCAAAGGGCTTAATCTCGCGGCGTCCGACATCTACTACCTGTCGAACGGGCTGATCGACTACTACAAGAACGGTAACGAAGGCTTGCTCGATACCTATTCTGCCACCGCGCTCGACCGCGTCTGGAAAGCGCAGCGGTTCTCCTATTACATGACGACGCTGCTGCACAATGCCGGCGACGACGGCTTCGAAGACAAGATCAAGCTGGCCGAGTTGCGGTATACGCTGGGCTCGGATGCCGCGCTGAAGTCGCTCGCGGAGAACTATGTGGGCCTGCCGTATTGACGCGGCCGCTCTGCCCATATCCGCTGGTGGCGCGCTACGATGGCGGGGGCAGCACCGACGAGACGAAGAATTTCACTTGCAGCCCGGACTTCTGACTCGACGTTGCAAAGGAGGGATCGACAATGAAACATGCAGCCTTACTCTTGACTGCCACGGCGGCCCTGCAGCTCGCGGCAACACAGCCGGCCGAAGCGCAGGCCGATAAACCGCAAAGCCCGACGCTGCTGCCCGGACAGACGTTCCAGGAGTGCCGCAACTGTCCCGAGATGATCGTTCTGCCGGCCGGCACGTTTACGATGGGCTCGCCGGCCGACGAGCCCCTCCGCCGGGAGAACGAGACGCAAACCGAGATCACGTTCTCACGGCCGTTTGCGATGTCGCGCATGGCCATCACCTGGGATCAGTGGGAAGCCTGCGTACGCGACACCTGGTGCGACGGGCCGGCCGTCGAGTCCGCGCTGGCGACGCTGCCGAACGGCGAGCCGAACCCGAACTACGCCGACTGGGGTCGCGGCACGAGGCCGGCGACCGGAATGAGCTGGTACGACGCGCAGAACTTCGTTGGCTGGCTGAATGCCAAAACAGGCGAGGACGACGCCTATCACCTGACGTCCGAAGCCGAGTGGGAATACGGCGCCCGAGCGGGCTCGACGACCGCGTTCCCCTGGGGACCTGAAATCGATCATGACTACGGCAACTTCGGCACCGACGTCGAAGGCCAGCTCGGCGGCAAGGCCGACGGCCGCGACGTCTGGCTCGGCGAGACCTCGCCCGGCGGCTCGTTCCCGGCCAACGCGTTCGGGCTCTACGACATGCATGGCAACATCTTCGAGTGGACCGAAGACTGTTATGAGGCTGATCGCGCCCATGCGCCGACGGATGGTTCGGCGAACAAGGAAGGCAACTGCGCGAATCGCGTGTTCCGTGCCGGCACTTTCCTGAGCAACCCCTACATGCAGCGCTCGGCTCGGCGCGGCGCACCTTACCCGGCGACGCAGCGAGGCCGAAACTATCTCGGCTTCAGGGTCGCAAAGACGCTCGACTGAGAAGGCGTGTGCAAACGACAATGCTGGTCGTTAGGAGAACCTGGATGAACAAGACGATGCTGATTCGGTGCTTGTGTGCGAGCGCGCTTTCGTTGCTCTCGGTCTCGACCTGGGCCGCCAGTTGCTCGGACCTCTTCCAGCTCGGCAGCGAGCAGGTCGAGATCACGGCAGCCGAGACCCGTGCCAACGCGACGCTCGAGCAGCGCTTCGGGGAGCCGTTGTCGCTGGCGCCCCACTGCCGCCTCGCTGCCACGCTCAGGCCGCGGCCGACATCCGAGATCGGCATGGAGGTCTGGATGCCGACAGACTGGAACGGCAAGTTCCTCGCGCTCGGCAACGGCGGCTGGGCGGGTTCCATCAGCTTCCCGGCCATGGCCTCGGGCCTCGCGGCAGGTTACGCCGTCGCCTCGAACGACACCGGACACAAAGGCGGCAGCGCAGCGTTTGCCGTGGGCAGCCCCGAGAAAGTCGTCGATTTCGCCTGGCGCGCCATGAACGAGATGACCTATATCGCCAAGTCCGTCGTCGAGACGTATTACGAGCGGGCACCGCGGCTGTCGTACTACCAGGGCTGCTCCACCGGCGGGCGGCAGGGCATGAAGGAAGCGCTGATGTTCCCGAATGATTTCGACGGCATCATCGTCGGCGCGCCGGTGAACAACCAGCTGACGCTGAACGCGACACAGCTCGACTCGATGATCCGTTTTATCGGGGACAGGGATCTCGCGCTCTCACAAGAAAAGGTCGAGATGGTGCACAACGCCGTGCTCGCCGCCTGCGAGGTCAACGATGGCATCGAGGATGGTTTTCTCAACGATCCGCTGTCATGCGGCTTCGAGCCCGAGTCCCTGCAATGCGGTCGACGCGACGACCCGGGGACCTGCCTGACGCGCGACGAGGTCAGCTCGGTCGCGCGCGCCTACGGCGGTGTCTACTCTGAATCTGGCACGCTGCTCTACCCCGGTCATGCCATGGGCTTCGAGCTCGGCTGGCGGATTCCCGCGGAAGGCTCGGAGCCGACGCCGCTGCAGACCGATGCAACGCGCTACCTCGTGTACGAGGACGCCGACTGGGACTGGCGCGAGTTCGACCTCGAACGGGACCTCGCGCTCGTAAAGGACAAGGCCGGATATATCGAAGCGCTCGAAACGGATTTGAGTGCATTCAAGGCGAGTGGCGGCAAGATTCTCTTCTATCACGGCTGGAACGACCCGGGCCCTTCGCCGCTCAACACGATTGCTTACTACGAAGGCGTTCTCGAAACGATGGGCCA
>DATCZB010000139.1:0-4215 GCA_036526155.1 Gammaproteobacteria bacterium | reverse complement strand
CAGAAAGACCAGGACGCCGTAGGCGCCGACGGGCAGGGTTCCCGCGAGCGTCATCCAGCCGCCGATCAGGAAGGTCGCCAGGAACCCCGCGAGGATGGCCATGCGTATGACCGGTATGAATGCCGAGCTGACCGCGATGGCGCGACGGTTGGCGTCGACGTAGGCCAGGCTGTCGGCTTCGACTCGCCCCTCCTCGAGACGCTCGGTGGCAAAACTCTTGATCGTGGCGATGCCGGCAATGTTCGTCGACAGTCGCGTTGCCAGACAACCGACCCGCTCGCGGACTTCCGCATAAAGTGGCATCGCCCGCCGCTGGAAATAGAAGGCGCCGATGACGATGACCGGGATGGGCGTGAACGCGACCGTCGCGATCAGCGGCGAGACCACGAAAAAGACCGTGCCGACGGCGACCAGGGTCGTGCCAACCTGAATCAGATTGTTGGCGCCGCCGTCGAGAAAGCGCTCGAGCTGGTTGATGTCGTCGTTCAGGATCGCTACGAGATTGCCTGTGCTCTGATCCTCGAAATAGGCGAGATCGAGATCCTGCACATGCTGATAGGCGTCGAGCCGCATCGCATGCTGCAGATCCTGCGCCAGGTTGCGCCACTTAATCAGATAGAGGTATTCGAATACGGATTCGAATATCCAGATCGCAAGTGTCAGCCCGCCGAGCAGCAGCATTTGCTGAGTGGGCTCGATGATGCCCAGGCCGGCGATGAACGAGTCCTCCTGGCGGACGACGACGTCGATCGCGATGCCAATCAGGATCTCCGGCATGACGTCGAAGAGCCGGTTGAGCACAGAATACGCCGTTGCAAGCGCAATGCGACGCCTGAATCCCTTTGCGTAGCGCAGCAGTCGGACCAGCGCCTGAAAGGAACTCTTGGCTTCAGCAGACATCAGGCGAGCTTAGCAGCTGCGGCATTGACCGCACACGAGGACTCGCGTCGCGCGCATCGCGGGCAGCCGGCGCAGGACGGATGGCTCAGGCGGGCGACAAGGCAGCCGCCGCTGGCCTCAGCGGCAGGGTGCGCAAGCGCTCGCCCGTCAGCGAGAACAATGCATTCGCCACCGCCGGTGCGACGGGTGGCACGCCGGGCTCACCGAGGCCGCCGAGCTCTGCATCCGAGTCGATGAAGTCGACCCGAATACGCGGTGCCGTCGCGAGCCGAATCATCCCGTAGTCCGGAAAGCTGCGCTGCACGACCGCGCCGTCACGCACTGTGATTTCCTGGTACAGCGCGGCCGAGAGCCCGAACACGATGCCACCCTCGATCTGGGCGCGCGCCTGATTCGGGTTGACTGTATAGCCGCAGTCAACGGCCGCATCTACCGAGTGGACCCGGATGTCGCCGCTCGCGCTCAGACTGATCTCGGCAACCTCGGCGATGATCGAGCCGAAACATTCCGCAATCGCAACGCCGCGAGCCCGACCCGGTGGCAGCGCTCCACCCCATCCGGCCATTGCGGCTGCGCGCTCGAGGACAGCGAGGTGTCGCGGCTCGTTGGCCAGGAGCCGACGGCGATACGCTAGCGGATCGACACCTGCAGCATGCGCCAGCTCGTCGATAAATGACTCCATGAAGAAAACGTGCTGCGACCAGGCCACGGAACGCCAGGAGCCCGTGCGCAGATGAACGGGCGGTTCGGCGACCTGCAGGTCAGACTCTCCGACCGGGTAGAACGGTTCGGCCGCCATCGTATCCATGAACGGCATTCCGGTGAATCGGCTAGACCACGACACGGGCCGACCGTCCGCACCCAGGGCGGCCTGCATACGCATCAGCACAACATCCCGGTAATAGTCGTGCTGCATGTCCTGTTCGCGACTCCAGATCAGCTTGACCGGCCGCGGCTCGAGCGACTTCGCAATTTCTACGGCCTGGGCCACGTAGTCGAAGCCGCCCGGCAAACGGCGGCCGAAACTGCCGCCGGAGTGCAGGTTGTGCATCGCGACATCGTCGGGCTCGAGGCCCGCTGCCTCGGCGGCAACGCGGCGTGCGTTGAGCGGATCCTGAGTCCCGGCCCAGACTTCGCACCGGCCATTGGCCACCCGCGCCGTGGCAGCCATCGGCTCTAGGCTTGCGTGAGCCAGGTACGGCACGCTGTACTCTGCCGCAACGTTGAGGGCGTCGGCAGGAGCTCCCGGCGCTGCGCCCAGCCGATCGAGCGCCGCAGCATGCTCGCCAAGAATGTCCGCGCTCGAAACCGAGCCACGGCCGGCGTCGCCGAACTTCGGCTCGAGCGCCGCCAGCGCCTCAGTGGCTTGCCAGTAGCCATCCGCGACGACGGCGACGGCATTCTCGAGCGCGACGACTTTGCGCACGCCAGGCATCGACTCGGCTAACGATGCATCGACGGAATCGAGCGTTCCACCCGGCACCGGGGCCTGTGCAATTGCCGCCACGAGCATGTCCGGCAGGGCAACGTCGATACCGTACTCGGCCGAGCCGTTCACCTTACCCGGCAGATCGGGCCTTGGTTGCGACGTCCCGACCAGTCGAAATTCGGAGCGCGGCTTGAGCCACGGACGGGCCGGCGGCCGGATTCGGGCGGCTTCGCTCGCCAGCTCCCCGTAGGACGCGGTGCGCCCCGACGGCTCGTGCAGGATTCGCGAGCCGCGTGCACTCAGCTCGGTACCGGGGACACCGAAACGTGCGGCCGCCGCCCCGATCAGCATTTCACGCGCCGCGGCGCCCGCCACACGCATGCCGTAGACCCCGGTTGCGCGCGTGCTGGTGCTGCCGCCCGTCAGCTGCATGTCGCCAAGTGCCGCAACCTTGAACGTCGCGTAATCGACGGCTCGCGTCAGCCACTGCGGCACACCGATACCGGCCTCGGCCGCGAAGCCTCTGAGGATATAGCCGTTGGCAAACTCGTCGACGGCCGGCGCTTCCTCGATCCTGACGCTCTCGAAATCCGCCTCGAGCTCTTCCGCGAGCATCATCGCGAGACCGACAATCGCGCCCTGACCCATCTCGCAGTGCGGCACGATAGCGACGACTTGGTTATCCGGAGTGATTCGCACCCAGGTCGTCAAATGCGGACCTTCCGTCACATCATCGGGCCTGATACGCAGACGGTTGGGCGCCAGAACGACTCCGCCAACGCCGAGCACGAGGCCGCCGCCGAGCAGGCTGCCGGCACCAATGACCGCGCGACGGGTCCATTTACGCATTCGTCACCCCCAGCCTCTCGGCTGCCGAATGCACAGCGCGACGAATCCGCTCATACGTGCCGCAGCGGCAGAGGTTCGTCACGGCGCTGTCGATTTGCTCGTCGCTCGGGCGCGGATTCGATTCGAGAAGCGCAGCGACCGCCATGATCATCCCGGACTGGCAGTAGCCGCATTGGGGCACCTGATGCTCGAGCCAGGCTTGCCGGATCGACTGCATCGTTGCGGACGCAGTCGCCTCGATCGTTGTCACGCTGCGCCCGGCGACCGCGCTGAGCGGAACCACGCACGATCGGCGCGCCGTGCCGTCGATATGCACGGTGCAGGCGCCGCACGCGCCGATACCGCAACCGAATTTGGTGCCGGTCAGACCGGCCTGCTCGCGAATCACCCAGAGCAGCGGGGTCTCGGGTGCGACATCGAGCTCGACCGGCCGACCGTTGAGAGTGAGACTGATGATCGCAGGACTCCCGGGCGCATTGCTGCGCCGCTCGACTGGCCTCGGATCATGGTAGCGCAATCTATCGCTTGGAGACGTGCGCTGAATTGCCTAGCATGCGTCGCAATTCAGGAGGGAATTCTCATGAGCGCCATGCTGGCGAATCTCGGCCTCGAGTCAGGTATCGACTACCTGCGCGTGCTCTGCGCCGTGTTTCTCTTCCCGCATCTCGTGGTCAAGTTTCAAAGCCAGAAATTCGTCAAGGGCTTTCTGGAGCAGGCCGGTTTACGGCCCCCCATCGCCTGGCTATATGCATCCTTCGTCATCGAGATCGTAGCCATGCTGGGCCTGCTGCTCGACATCTACACGCGCTACGTGGCCACGCTCGCGGGCATATTTCTGGTCGTCGCCGCCTGGGCCAGCTGGCGCGTGTCCAAGGGCAAGTGGATGTGGAACTTCGGCGGGGCCGAGTATCCGCTGTTCTGGGGAATCTGCTGCTTCATCATCGCAGCTGAGGCCTTCGGTCCCGGCGTCTAGCGCTTGCCGCTGAGCTTCTGCGCGGCGCGGTATCGCGCCTCGGCCTCGACGAGCTCGGCCTGAG
>DATCZB010000138.1:0-17746 GCA_036526155.1 Gammaproteobacteria bacterium | reverse complement strand
CAATCTTTGACTCTGAGGACGACGAAACCGGCTTGTGCGCACGCGATCAATCGTACCGTCAAATGAGTCGCGATCCCAACTCCAGCGCAGCTAATTGCCGGTCTGGTCAGGAAACAGGTTAAGGCGGTCGGGGTTATGGTGCATGCCGGAGGCAGCACCGGCCGATACCGCGCGACAGGGACACGCGATTGTGACGCGAATCCGCGCAATCATTCGTAAAATCTTTTAATTTCAACGTCTTCCACTGTCTCTCGAGCAGGGCCTCCGCGAAGATGGATCTCAAAAGGAGTTTGGCCAGCCTGCACGGGCGCCTGAATTCGATGCAGGACGAGTTCCAGCGCGATTTGTCGTCGCTGATCAGCGAGCTCGAGTCCGCGCTGAGTGCCGCAGATCAGCTGGGTTCTGTTGCCGCAGGCCGGGATCAGCGTGTCCGGCGCCTCGAGGCGCGGGCCGAGGGCCAGAACAGCGTCATCGAAACACTGAGCCAGGAAGCCGTGGAGTCACACGGCTTGCGCAGCACGGTTCGCGAGCGCGACCTCGAGATTGCCCGGCTGAGGAGAGAGCTCGACACCAAGAACGATCTGATCAACGCGCTGCGCCGCCAGCTCGAGGCGGCGCGCAAGGCATACGCCGGCTCCGAGGTCGAAGCCGTCTAGGCGGCAATTACTTGAACAGGTCTTCGGCCTGCTGCAACGTCTGGTCGGCTTCGGATGTGCCGGAGGTTCCCGAGGCGTCTGAGGCATCGCTGCCGAACAGAGCATCGAGCTGCGCCCGCGCCTGGTCTTCGGCCCGTTTCTCGCTACCGTCGAATGCTTCCGGGTTCGGTCGAAAATAGTCACAGAAATTGGCTGCCGTCTTGGTCCGGAATTCCGGCGCATCTTCCTCGAGGCAGGCATCCGGCGCGGAAGGCGCGTAATGTTGACACATGCGGCAGACGTGCAGCTCCACACCGCAGCCCGGGCACAGGTCGAGCCGCGATAGCGGCAAGCTGAGAGCCTCGAGGGATTGTCCGCAGCGGTAGCAGCTGAGGACCTTTCCTGTTGCTTCGCGATCAGACATCTTTAGGATGGGACGGAATCGTCCCGACACATTAGCCCCCTTGTCGGTCGCCTTCAATGGAAGCAGAGAATCACGTCGACATCCTGTTCTGCCCTGATCGCCAGCAGTGCAACGAGCTCGTGCTGGTCCTGGCCGCGCAGGCGATTCCGTCGCGCGTCCGCTGGGGCGGAAGATTCTGGATCCTGAGCGTGCCATCCGATTCGGTCGCGGTTGCCCGGCATGAGGTCAAGGCTTACTCGGAAGAGTCGAGGCGGGCCGTGCCGGCAAGTCCGGTTCCCACTGTGGACCACAGCCCGTGGCCGGGCATTATTCTTTACGCCGTCTTCCTGACGATCATGGCGCTGATATCGCCGGACATGTCGTTCGGTGTCGACTGGCTGGGAGCCGGGCGAATGGACGGCGGGCGCATGCTTTCCGGTGAGTTGTGGCGGCCGGTCACGGCGCTGACGCTGCATGCCGATGCGGCCCATTTGCTCGGGAATATCCTGTTTGGCGGTTTCTTTGCGTACTCCGTTACTCGCTATTTCGGGGCCGGTTTCGGCTGGCTGGCAATCATAGTCTGCGGCACGCTGGGCAATGTCGCTAACGGCTTCCTGTCCGGCCAGGACCATCGCTCGCTCGGGGCGTCGACGGCTGTTTTTGCCGCGCTCGGGTTATTGTCGGGGTATCTGTGGCGCCGGGGATTTCCGTCGAGCGCCTCACGACGCGAACAGCTGGCGCCCGTCATTGCCGGGATCGGGCTGCTCGCGTTTACCGGCACGGGGGGCGAGAACACGGATATCGGCGCTCACCTGCTGGGATTCATCGTCGGTCTGGGCGGCGGTGTCGTGGTCGGCCGGCTCGGCCTGCCCGACGCCGATCGCAGCCAGGTTCGGGCCGCGGTCGCGGCAGTCGGGCTCATCGTGGCGGCCTGGGCTGCGGCTGTGCTGGCAGGCAGTTAACGCGACGCGCCCGCGCGGCGGATCAGTCCAGCGCGGCGGCGACCAGCTCGAGGAACTCCTGCTCCGAGCTCACTGAGTTTGCCTGCCTTGCGTCGATAACGTAGCCGTGTTGATCGGCCATCGCTTCGTAGAGTGGTCGGCGGTGCTCGACGAGCGCCGGAAAGATCCAGCGCACGAACTCATCCGGGACGATCTCGTCGGGACTCGCAAGGCCCGTCTCGGCAAGATACTTCGTGAGCTTCGCGTCGAGGAAATCTTCTCTGAAGTACAGCGGCTTCGGGTCGTCGATCGCACGCTGAACGAGCTGCTGCTCCATTTCAGCGTCGGGCCGCAGGTAGAGAATCAGCGTATGCTCGGCGAGCGTTTGCGTCGTCGCCGGGTCGTCGAGCTCGACGATGCTGCCGCCCGCGTCGTTTATGAAGTGGTCGTAGCCATAGATCTCATGCGCCTTGTCGATGAAGTCGGCGACATCGAGCATGGCGCCGATTTCCGCTTCACGGTGCAGCCGTTGGCGCTTCTTGAACTCGTCTACCGGCAGTCCGCCGAGATCGGGCCGGCCGATCTTGCCCAGAAACGTCGAGACCGGATTGAGGTTGTCGACCGTGATGTTGCTCGCAATGTAAATGGAGTCGCTGCGTAACAGGTCTCGCAGGAATCCCACTTGCATGGCCTGGCGCTTGATGTTGTCGAGTATCGGCTCGGAGAGATACTTGGTACCGATCCGATAGTCGCCCGAATAATGAAACCACTTCGAATGCGGCAGGCGGGCCGCGAGCGTGGTCTTGCCGACGCCTGACATACCGAGCAGGGTAATCGCCTTGTGCGACCAGCCCAGAAATTTTTCAGCTGTCATGCGCATGAATGCACCACGAATCTCACTCGTCGTTATCGGGCCCGGCCAGCAGGCGCGGTTGAGATTATACGGTCGCAATCCTGCCTGGTGGACTTCGAGCGAGGATTGTCTGATCCTTCGGTGAATGGGTCACGCTGAGTTTCATCCGGCCGTTCGCAACTGGTTCAACGCGGAATTCGAGCGGCCAAGCCAGGCGCAGACACTGGCCTGGCAGTCGATCCGGGATGGCCGCGACACGCTGATCAGCGCCCCGACCGGTTCGGGCAAGACCCTCGCCGCGTTTCTTGCGGTGATCGACGACCTGCTCGTCCAGTCATTGGAGCGTGGACTCGAAGACGGCACTCAGGTTCTTTACGTCTCACCGCTCAAGGCGCTCTCGAACGACATCCAGAAAAACCTGCAGCAGCCGCTCGAGGGGATCCGCCGCGAGCTGGCCGCGATGCTGCTCGACGATGCCTGCATCCGCGCCGACGTGCGCACCGGAGATACGCCTCAGAGCGATCGGGCGCGCATGCTCCGTAACCCGCCGCACATCCTCGTCACGACGCCGGAGTCCCTTTACATCCTGCTGACATCGGACTCCGGGCGTGGAATGCTGAGCTCGGTCCGGACGGTCATCGTCGACGAGATCCATGCGCTCGCCGGCAACAAGCGCGGCGCGCATCTGGCGCTCTCGCTGGCGCGCCTCGAAGCGCTGCTCGAGGCCAGGCCGCAAAAGATCGGTGTCTCGGCGACCAGCCGGCCGATCGAGCTGATGGCGGACTACCTGTCCGGCCCGGATCACGAGCGCGCGGAGATTATCGACGCCGGGCATGTGCGCGATCGCGATCTCGCCTTGACCCTGCCGTCTTCCCCGCTGACGGCGGTCATGGAGAGCGAGGTCTGGGCAGAGATCTACGACCACCTGACGAATCTCATCGAGACGCATCGCACCACTGTGGTCTTCGTCAACACGCGGCGCATGGCCGAGCGCGTGGCGCGCCATCTGGCCGAGCGGGTCGGCGAGGACGCCGTCACATCCCATCACGGGAGCCTCGCGCGCGAGCACCGGCTCAAGGCCGAGCAGCGCCTGAAGGCCGGCGAGCTCAAGGCGATCGTCGCCACGGCATCGCTGGAGCTCGGCATCGACATCGGCGACGTCGATCTCGTCTGTCAGCTCGGCTCGCCGCGCGCGATCACGGCCTTCCTGCAGCGCGTCGGGCGTTCGGGCCACGGGATTGGCCGGACGCCCAAGGGGCGGCTGTTTCCGCTGTCGCGAGACGAGCTCGTCGAGTCGGTGGCGCTGCTCAAGAGCGTTCGCGACGGGTCGCTCGACGCCCAGTCGATCTGTTCCGGGCCGCTCGATGTGCTGGCGCAGCAGATAGTGGCCGAGTGCGGCCTGCGGGAATGGAAGCTCGACGAGCTTTTCGGCGCCTTTCGCAATACGCTGAGCTATCGTGATCTCGATGCCGGTAATTTCCGGCGCGTTGTCGAAATGCTGGCCGACGGGTTTACGACGCATCGCGGCCGGCGCAGCGCCCATCTTCACTTCGACCGCGTTAACGATATCGTCCGCGGCCGCCGCGGCGCCAGGCTCACCGCAATCACGAACGGGGGTGCAATTCCCGACCAGTTCGACTTCGATGTCGTGCTCCTGCCGCACGAGTATCCGATCGGCACGGTCAACGAGGATTTCGCCACCGAGAGTATGCCGGGGGACATCTTCCAGCTCGGCAACACCTCGTATCGGATCCTCAAGGTCGCCGGCGGCAAGGTGTACGTGGAGGATGCCAGGGGGCAGCCGCCGAGCATTCCTTTCTGGTTCGGCGAGGCGCCGGGGCGCAGTGATGAGCTCTCGCTGGCCGTCACCGAGCTCAGGACCTCGATCGATGAGGCGCTAGGGCGCACCGGAATCGACGACGTGGTCGCAGAAGTTGCAGCGGAGCTCGGGCTCGGCGAATCGGCCGCGCGCCAGCTCGTCGAGTACCTGGCGGCCGGTAGCGCGGCACTCGACGGGTTGCCGACTCAGGCACGTATCGTCTTCGAGCGATTCTTCGACGAGGCTGGCGACACCCATCTCGTGATTCACTCGCCATTCGGATCGCGGATCAACCGCGCCTATGGTCTGGCGCTCAGAAAGTGTTTTTGCCGCCGGTTCAATTTCGAGCTCCAGGCTGCGGCGCTCGAGGACTCGATCATCCTGTCGCTGGGCGCCGTGCACAGCTTTGCGCTCGAGGACGTCAAGCGTTACCTGTCGAGCCAGTCGATCGAGCGCGTGCTGGCGCAGGCCGTGCTCGGCGCGCCGGTGTTCGAGACCCACTGGCGCTGGAACGCGACGATTGGTCTTGCCGTCCGGCGCTTCAGTAACGGGCGCAAGAAGCCGCCGCAGCTGCAGAGGATGGACGCCGAGGATCTCCTGTCCACGGTCTTCCCGGAGCAGCTGGCCTGCGCGGAGAATCTGCCGGGTGGCGACATCGCTATCCCTGAGCATCCGCTCGTCGATCAGACGATGCACGATTGCATGCGCGACGTCATGGATGTCGTCGGACTGAAAGCGCTGCTCGAAGGGATCGAGAACGGCAGCATCGAGGTTGCCTGCCGCGATCTGACGAGTCCTTCGCCGCTGGCGCAGGAAATCCTTGCCGCGCGGCCGTTTGCCTTCCTCGATGACGCGCCGGCCGAGGAGCGCCGGACGCTCGCGGTCCAGTCACGCCGATTCATGGACGTTGCCGAGGCCGCCGAGCTCGGGCGCCTGGACACGGCTGCGATCGAGAGGGTCCGCGATGAAGCCTGGCCGAGAATCGTCACGCCCGATGAGTTGCACGACGCGCTCATGCTCATGGGGTGCATGACGGTCGAGGAGGGCGCCGGGGCCGGGCGTCACGGGCAGGACCTTACCGCCGACTTCGAGGCGCTCAAGGTGGCGGGGCGGGCAACCGAATTCTCGGTGCCCGGTGGCCAGCTGCTATGGGTGACGGCGGAACGGCTGGCGGAGTTGCGGCTCGCACTGCCCGAAGGCGCGCCAGCGCTCGATCTCGTGGAGCTGCCGGCAACCGCGGAAGACGCCGGCGGGGCCCTGAGCGCGCTTTGTCGCGGCCGGCTCGAGGTGCTCGGCCCGGCGACCGCAGACGAGCTCGCCGCGCCTCTGGGCATGGAGGCGAGCGCTCTGGACGTGCCTTTGATTGCGCTCGAGCAGAGCGGCGTGATCATGCGCGGCCGGTACACCGACGCGACGACCGATCAATGGTGCGAGCGGCGACTGCTGGCGCGTATTCATCGCTATACGCTGGGCCGGCTGCGCAGCGAGATCGCGCCCGTGTCGGTCGCTGATTACCAGCGGTTCCTGTTCCGCTGGCAGGGTCTGGGGCCGGGCCGGCGCGAGGGGACCGAAGCCCTGCGCGCCGTGCTGTCGGAGCTGCAGGGGCTGTCGCCGCCGGCAATGGCGTGGGAACGAGAGATCCTGCCGGCCCGGCTCGAACATTACGATTCCGGTTTGCTCGATGAGCTGTCTGCAGCCGGCGACTTCATCTGGTGGCGGCCGCCGCCCCGCAGCAACGGCTCGATGCGACCGACGACGACCGTTGCAGCGTCGCCGATCGCGATCCTGCCTCGCTCCGAGCTCATGCACTGGCGCCCGCTGGCCGATCCGCCGGATGGCGCCCCGAACGTTTCTTCGCGCGCGGCCGCGGTCCACGATGCGCTGGCCTCACGTGGCGCCTTGTTCTTCGTCGACATCGTCGAGGCCACCGGGTTGCTGCGAGTCCAGGTCGAGGAGGCACTCGGTGAGCTCGTGGCCCAGGGGCTCGTGACCTCGGATGCTTTCGGTGGCCTGCGTGCCGTCATCGCACCTCAGCGCGACCGGCCCTCGTTCCGAAGCAAGTCCCGGTTCAGGCGGCGCACTGTCAGCTTCGATCGCGCCGGCCGGTGGTCGCTCGTGCCGTCGGTGGAGCCGGCCGAGCTGATCGCCCGGCGTCAGGAAGCCGTCGAGCATGCTGCCGAGACGCTGTTGCGTCGTTACGGTGTCGTGGTGCGCGCCGTGCTCGCGCGCGAGCCGCTGATGCCTCCCTGGGGCGAGCTCGTCCGTGTGTTCAGGCGCTGGGAATCGCGAGGCGACATCAGAGGGGGACGCTTCGTCGAGCCGCTCGGCG
This sequence comes from Gammaproteobacteria bacterium, assembly GCA_036526155.1. Taxonomy (GTDB): domain Bacteria; phylum Pseudomonadota; class Gammaproteobacteria; order Steroidobacterales; family Rariloculaceae; genus DATCZB01. Next base: position 10,766 of record DATCZB010000138.1, on the reverse strand, counting down.
GGGAGCAGTTTGCCATGGCCGAGGCGGTCGAGACGCTGCGCAAGACCCGTCGCGAGCGCGGCCAGGATGAGTGGGTCGTCATTTCGGCAGCCGATCCGTTGAGCCTTCCGGCAATGCATGCCGGCGAGAAGAAAATTGCGGCGATTGGCGCCAACCGTGTCGTCTATCGGGACGGTGTGCCCGTCGCGGCGGCGCTCGGACAGAGAATCGAAGTGCTGAAGCGTGACGAGCCCGACCTGCTCGAGCGCGTCCGCGAAGTTCTGGCGGCGGAGAGGCCGGCGGGTGCTTCGAGTACAATCTTGCGGCGCATGACCCAGACTCCACGTTGAAGATCGCAGTTTTATTTGGCGGCTACAGTGCCGAGCGTGACGTCTCCGTCGCGAGTGGCGGCCAGGTCGTTAACGCCCTGCGATCGCGCGGGCATGACGTGGTTGCGGTCGACACCGAAAACGGGCCGCTGACCAAGCAGGATGAGGCCGAGGCCTTCGCCAGGGGAATCGATCTTCATCCGCCCGAGCCAACCGCGGCTTCACACTTGCCCATCGTCATAGCCGCGCTGGCCGATGCGGACTTCGATCTCGTGTTCCTTGCGCTGCACGGCGGCAGCGGTGAGAACGGCGCCGTTCAGTCGCTGCTCGATATTCACGGGATCAGGTACACGGGCTCGGGACGTCTCGGCAGCTCGCTGGCGTGGGACAAGGGTGTCTCCAAGCAGCTGTTCACGCTCGCGCAGATTCCGACGCCCGAGTGGCGCGTGGCGCCGATTGACGCCGAGGCGGTTGCCAAGAATCTCGGGTTCCCGGTCATCGTCAAGCCTTCCGGGCAAGGATCGACCGTCGGGCTCAGCCTGGTTCGGCAACCGGAAGAGCTTGCCGCGGCTATCGAGCACGCGGCTGAGTTCGACCGTGATGTGCTCGTCGAGCGCTTCATTGCCGGTCGCGAGCTGACGGTCGGCGTGCTCGGTGGCGAGCCGCTCGCTGTCGGCGAGATCATCCCGGTGCAGGGCGAGATCTTCGATTACAAGGCGAAGTATCAGGTCGATGCGGCTCATGAGATCTTTCCGGCCGACATCTCGGAGGATCTCGCAAAGCAAGCGCAGGCGCTGGCACTGGCCGCGCACGATGCGCTCAGGCTCTCCTGCTACAGCCGAGCCGATTTTCGCCTCGATTCAGACGGGGGCCTTTGGTGCCTCGAGGTCAACACACTGCCGGGAATGAGCTCCGGCAGCCTGCTGCCGCAATCGGCCGCAGCCGCCGGCATTCCGTTCGACGAGCTGTGTGAGCGGATTTGCCTGGGCGCGATCGACGCAGCGTAAGCCCTGATTGACGCGAATCAGGCGCTGCCGGACCCGGCCGGCGGCTTCAAGACAGCAAACGCGACGACGAGCCAGCCGCCGATCAGTCCGATTCCGCCGACCGGGGCCAGGCTCGAGATCCAGCCGGGACCATCCAGGCTCGACGCATAGACGCCGCCGCAAAACAGCACGATTCCGGCTGCGATTGACGCGCCCGCGGCGAGCAACAGCTTGTTGCTTCGTTGCCGCCCGAGCAGGAGGCAGATGCCGAAAAGCCCCAGTGAATGGAAAAACTGGTAGTCGACGCCGGTGCGGAGGCTTTCGAGCGCGCGTGCGTCGAGAACGTTATCGAGTCCGTGGCTCGCGTATGCGCCGAGCCCGGTCGCGATCGCGATGAATAATGCGGCGACCGCCATCAGCAGCGTTGCGGGTTTCGACGTCATGACGCCATTGTAGGGGGACTTCACGGTGTTACAATTTTCCAGTGAGGGGGGCGCGCAATGAAGAATCTGCTTATCAGCGCTTTGGTTGCCGCGGTCGTCAGCCTGGTTGTGCTCACGCTGCGTGACCGGCAGGAGATCGCGATCGAGCAACCCGGGCCGATGGCTGGCGACATTATCGCCACGAGCCCAGTCGGGCCAGTGCTGTCCTACACGGACGCACTCATCGAGGACACCTGGGTAAACGCCGGGCGCACGGCTGGCAGTGACCGCCGAACCCTGACGAGCGCGGCGTCGTCGGTCTGCTATCTGACCAAGATTCAGATCAGCGGCATCCAGACTCCTGACGACTCCAACACCTGCGCTATCGAGATCGACGACTTCACGGGTTTCTGGCAGCTGATCGCCACAGTGGACGAGGGCAGCCAGTCCGAGGTCAGATGCAACGCGCGTTGTCTTACCTGGGAATCGGATTGAGGGGGCGTGATGAGTAAACAGAAAAAGTTTGCCGGTGTTGCCGGCGTTGCGCTCGTGCTGGCTTTGTCATTGAGTGCGCCCGAAGCGCCGGCGCATCACAGCTCGCAGGCCGAGTACGGGCCTTTCGGTTCGCCGACGATGTATGTCGAGGGCGTCATCGTCGATATCCACTGGGGTAATCCTCACGTGAGTTTCGATATGCAGACGACAAGCGGGGATATCCCGGCCGGCGAGAACTGGCGCTTCGAAAGTCACCCGATCAACATCATGATCGCTTACGGTTTCGCCCGCGAAGATTTTGCGGTCGGTGATGCCGTGAAGATCATCGGCTGGAAGAGTCTCAGGGGCGCGCCGATGATCTGGCCGCGTGCCATTCAGGTAAACGACGGTCCGATGCGATCGAATCTTCGCTTCACCGACATGATCGACATTGCCAAGGGCGTGTTCGAGGAAATGAATATCGTGCCGGCGGCCAACCTCAACGGTTCGCCACCTCAGCGTGCAGGCGCGGAAACGGTCGAACGACTGGCCGAGATGGGTCTCCTCGATGAGGACGGGCTCATGATCTGGCCGCCGCGCTGACCTCGCGACAACTAGCCCGTTTTCTGCACCAGAGCGCGGGCCTTGTTGCCAACGTGTACACGATTGTAGACCCAGTTCGTGAGCGGTTTCTTGGAATAGGTCTCCCATCTGATGAGCCGAAATCCGGTTTTATCGAGGAGATACTCGAATGAATTGCGGCAGAACTCGTTGCAGTGGCCCGCGACGAAATCCTCACGAAAACGTCGATGGTGTAGCCCGGCATTGACGAGGAATCGCTTGAGGCGCTTGTCGAGTCCGTCGATGTTCGGAAACTCGAGCACAGCGTGGCCACCCGGACGCAACAGTTCACTGAGCCGTCGCATGGCCAGTCGGGAATCCGGCAGGTGCTCGAGTACATGGCGCAAGCACACGACGTCGTAGCTCTCGGCATGTTCGCGGGGAGGCTCGTAATCGAGAAAGTTCCCGGCAATCACATCGACGCCCAGCTTCGACGCAGTTCTCGCCGCAACATGCGATTCCAACTCGAGCCCGAGGACGCGCCAGCCGGCATCGCGGCCACGCAGCAACAGCCGGCCGTTGCCGCACCCAACGTCACAAAGACTTCGGGCATCGGGCACGTGCCGGACAAGAAAGGCGAAGGTCGCATCGATCATCTTGTCCCAACCCGATGAATCGACAGTCGGATCGTGAAACTCCTGATTGAACTGCGTCTGATCCAGCCCCGCAGCGAGGTCGAGATTTACAAGCCGACAGTTGGCACACTTGTAGTATCGGAACCGGCCGTCGTTACCTAAGGTGTAGTGCAACGACAGATCCGAGCCCCCACAAAGGCGGCACTGAAATGTTGGTACCAGCGTTGCGGCAGGTGGGTCGATCGGGTCGGCTCCCAAACGGTTCGTGAGGGAAACTATAGTCGTTGTTGGTCAAGAACCAAGCGCGGGGGTGTAATGACCGATCCAAGCGCCACGAAACGCGCGCGCATCTACACGGTCGTCTCGCTGATACCCGCCGGCAAAGTCACGACTTACGGGCAGGTCGCCACGCTCGCCGGAATCGCGGGACAGGCACGTCAGGTCGGCTATGCGCTGGCCGCGCTCGACGATGACAACGATGTGCCATGGCATCGTGTCATCAACGCGCGTGGCGAGATCAGCTTGCGTCCTGGCGGCGGCGAGCAACGTCAGCGGCGGTTGCTCGAGGCCGAGGGCGTCCGGTTCGATTCGCGCGGGCGAGTTTCGCTCGAGCGTTACGGTTGGGACCCGGAGGCGCAGCCTGCTACCTGACGTCGGCGGTCGTCCACCATTCGTCGGGCACGAGCCAGAGGGGCCATATATAGCCGATCTGGCTGTTGCCGAATTCCTCGCTGATCGCTTCGGTCGCGATACCGATCAGCTCGTAACGCTCGTTGAGTACGGGGCCGCCCGAGTTGCCCGAGGCGATATCGGCGTCGGTCTTGACCAGCAGCGTAGCGCCGCGCCGTTCGAAGCCGCTCACGATGCCGCGGGTCGCGGTGATCGACACTCGAGTCCCGAGACTGCCGGAGTCCGGATAACCGAGCACGAACAGCCGGTCGCCGAGCGTAAGTGACTCCGGATCGCCGAGTCGTATCGCCGGAAAGCGATAGCCTGCCGGCAGCGGCGAGCCGTAGAGGTCGGCGTCAGCCTTGAGGAGCGCAATGTCGAGTTCCCGATCGTACTCGACGATGCTCGCCAGCAGTCGTATGCGCGAGCCTTCCGAGGGCTCGACCGTCAGGCCGACCAGCGGCCGCGCCGTGGTCCAGGTGCCGGCCTCGACGACCTGCTCGACGACGTGATAGTTCGTCAGGATGAAACCCGTTTCCGCAAGCAGCACGCCAGTGCCGCCCCCGTCGGCATGCAGAATCTCGACCGTTGCGTTGACGGCACCGTTCAGGCCCTCGGCCTGAGCGAGCTCCGGCAGGTCGATGAGCCCGACCGGCGGGCTGTCGGAGTACGAGGCCACGAGCCGGAACTCGGCCGGCCAGTCGAGCCAGACCTGGTCGAAGACGTCGATGTAGTATTTGCCGGCCAGTGGTGATCCCGAACCGGGTCCGATCACGATCGTCTCGTGGCCGGCCCACGACACGGCAGCCATGTCGGCCTCCCGCGTCGTGCGCATCGGGTTGCGGTGGCGGACTCGCAGGTCGAGGTCGGTCGCGTCCGAAGCCAGGTCGATCCGCAGAGCCGAGGTGCCGTTCGGCACGTCGATCGCGAAACTTCGATACGGACCGCCGCCGCGCGGGTCGATGCGATCCGAGATGACCGTGCCCGGTTCGAGTTCGGCATCGATTCGCTGCGCGTGCGTGTTCACCGTCAGCGTGAACGGAATTCGGCGCAGCGTTTCACCGCGCGCGTTCACCGGCGGGTCGATACGACCGTAGGCGACGTCGAGGTAATACTCTTCCGCAATCAGGTCGGGATTACTGCTCAGGTCGATCTTCAGGTGCTCTTCGCCGGCAAAGCTCGTCGAGGCGGCGAGCACGTCCTGGTAATCGTTCATGTACTCGTCATCGAAATACAGATCGAGGTCGGCCACGGCTTCGAGATCGATACTGATGGCGAGGACGTCATCCGGGGCGTCGAAGGAAAAAGTGACGAAGGACGGTGATTCGGGATTGTCGCTAAGGACGACCTCGCCGCGAATCGGCTCGCCGGGCACGAGCGAGAGGATCTGCGCGCCGGCGGAGCCCGCCAGCAGCTGGCAGGCAGCAACCAGGGTCGCGCACGCAAGAAGACGGGCGGCGAGATTGGAGGGTGCTGGGCGAATCAGGGTTCGGGCCATGGTCAGATAGCGAAGGAACGGTAGCGATCGAGTCTGGCCATGCGTCGTCCGGCCGTCAATGCTCGGGTGCTCAGGCCCGTGATTCCTGTCAATACCTGGCGGCAAGCGGCTGCAAATGGGGGTGCTCGCTCGGCGAATTCGACCGACACGCGCTGTGGTTGGCGCGATCGGCTGCAGCCCGCGATCGCGCTGATGCGCTGGGAAGGCGTCGTCCTGCTGGCCGCGCTCGGTTTCGGGCCTCGATACGCGCGGGGAGCTGGCGCCGGTGTCGAGTGCTCGCCCGTCGTGCTCGGCGCTGAACCGGAAATCTGGGGCAGGGTGCCCTGCACTCTGCGATTCGGTTATCGTCTGGAACCATGATGTCCAAGAAGAAGCTGGGCCGGCGTAATGGCCAGGGTTGTGCGCTCATCGCGTCGATGCTCGTTGCCGGTCCGGCGCTGGCACTGACCGACGAGCAGGCAGCATCAGGGGAGGTGGCTTACGAGCTCAATTGCGCGGCGTGTCATGGCGCCGGGCTCAGGCAGCTGCCGGATGCCCTTCTGGGCGGGAGAGAGTTCGTCGCGGCGTGGGGCGATCGCGGTGTCGATGAGCTGATCGAGCAGATCGCGGCGACCATGCCGCCCGAAAATCCGGGCGGCATGGCAACCGAGACCTATGTCGAGATCACGGCGTTCCTGCTCGAGGCCAACGGCACGCCGGCCGACGGTATTGCGCTCACGGCCGCGACCGCTGCGCGAATCCGCGACGGAATCAGCGAGTCTGCACCGATGCCCGCGAGGCGCCAGGAATCATCCGAGCCTGTGGGCCTGATGGTCGCCGGTTCCCTGCCGGGGCTCGAGCCAGTCACGGAGGCGATGCTCAGGGAGCCCGATCCCGGCGACTGGCTCATGATCCGCCGCGACTACAGCGCGACGAGCTTCAGTCCGCTCGACCAGATCACGCGCGACAACGTCGATTCCTTGCGGCTGGCATGGACCTGGCCAATGCGTGACGGCGGCACCAACCAGCCGGCTCCGCTGGCTTACGACGGCACGATCTTCCTCGCGCATACGGGCGGAATCGTCCAGGCGCTCGACGGCCGCACCGGCGCGCTCGTCTGGGAATACCGGGTTGGCGCCGAGGTGGCGCCGCGCGGCCTCGCTCTCTATGACGACATGCTGATCTTCATCAAGGCCGATGGCTGGGCGTTCACGGCGCAGGAAGCCGAGCTCGTCGCGCTCGATGCGCGGACCGGCGAGCTCGTCTGGCAGGCTGTCATGCCGAATGTGTACGCATCGAACTCAGGTCCGATCGTTGCCGACGGCAGGATCATTCAGGGCATGGGCACATGCTCGGTTTACGAGGACAATAAGTGCTTCATCAGCGCTTACGATCCCGACACCGGCGAGCAGCAGTGGCGCTTTCGAACCGTGGCCCTGACCGGCGAGCCGGGCGGCGATACCTGGGGCGGTCTTGCCGATACGTTTCGCGCCGGCAGCGAGCCGTGGATCACGGGCAGCTACGATCCCGAGCTCAACCTGACCTACTGGGGCACGGCGCAGGCCAAGCCCTGGATGCCGGCGAGTCGCGGCATGGATACGCGCGACGCCGGGCTTTACTCAAACTCGACTCTGGCGCTCGATGCAACGACGGGCGAGCTCGTCTGGCACTACCAGCATGCGCCGGGCGAGGCGTTCGACCTCGACGTCGTGTTCGAGCGCGTGCTCGTCGATTCGGGCAATCGCAAGTGGGTGTTTTCGGTCGGCAAGGATGGCGTGCTCTGGAAGCACGACCGCGTCACGGGCGAGTATGTCGATCATGTCGCGACCGTGTTTCAGAATGTCTGGGAGCGCTTTGATCCCGAGACAGGCACGCCGAGCTATCGGCCCGACATTCTCGAGCATCAGATCGGGGAGTGGATCGACGCCTGTCCAAGCACGGCCGGCGGCAAGAACTGGCATGCGATGAGCTACCATGCGCCGTCGCGGCAACTGATCATTCCCCTCAGTCAGACTTGCGTTTCACTGAGGCCGCAGGCCATCGAGCAGGTGCCGGGCGGGGGCAGCGGCGGCGGTGCCGACCGCCGGTTCTATGAGATGCCGGGCACCGACGGTAACGTCGGCAAGCTTGCTGCTTTCAATGTCGATACGCTGGAACAAACCTGGTCGCTCGAGCAGCGCGCCTCGTTCCTGACGTCCGTGCTCTCGACCGCCGGAGGCATCGCCTTTGCCGGGGATCTAGGCCGGAGCTTCAAGGCCGTCGACGTCACTGATGGCAGCGTGCTCTGGGAGACTTACCTTGCAACCTCGGTTCAGGGCTATCCGATCAGCTTCGAGGTCGACGGCAAGCAGTACATCGCCGTGACCACGGGCCTCGGTGGCGGCAGCCCGCGCGGCGTGCCGTCTGTCGTTACGCCGGAGATCAATGTCCCCAATCAGGGGCACGCGCTGTATGTCTTCACGCTGCCGTGATCTGGCAGGTTCAGGAATAGCAGTTGGAAAATGGGGGAGCGACGGCGATGAAAATCCGAATTCTGCTGCCGGTGGCGATGATACTTGCGGCGTCAACCGCGTACTCCGCCGATTCAATGCGCTGCGGCAACCGCGTCGTTTCCGATGGGGACCCGAAGGTGAAGGTCGCCGAGCTGTGCGGCAAGCCGACGGCTACGGAGACACGGACCATCTATCGATCCGGCATCCCGCGGCTGCAGCTGAGCGTGGAAGATGGCGCTGCGCAATCGGCCAGCAGCGATGAGCTGCTGATTCACGACCGCTCTCACGTCGAGGTCGAGGTTGACGTCTGGGTCTATAATCGTGGCCGCAGCCGCCTGCTGCGCGAAGTCGTGTTCGAGAACAATCGTGTCGTCGAGGTCAACGTGCTCGGGCGCGGTTACTGAGCGGGGCGAACCGATGATGAACAGCCCTTTGTTGAGAAATCGTAAGGGCAGAGAGGACTCAACCGGATTGGGTCTGAAGATGCCGCTCGAATGCCCGGTTTCGGAAAGCTGAACGTCCGTTTTTCTCTGAAGCGGACACTGGGCTTTGCGCAATCAAGGGAGAAGTGCCGTTTTGTCGCTCGTGGCGGCCGCAACCACGGAGGATAGTCAACCGATAAAGACTCCTTCGAGGTGGGAATTCACCCATAAGTGAACGTATATGCTGGCAACGAATCCGACGGCGATCACGGGTGCCCACCTGAGATGCCCGAAGAATGTGTATTTCCCATGAGCCTGACCCATCAATGCAACACCGGCTGCGGAGCCGATCGAAAGCATGCTGCCTCCGACGCCAGCGGTTAGCGTGACGAGCAACCACTGAAGTTCATCCATGGCAGGTTCCATTTGAAGAACGGCGACCATGACGGGGATATTGTCGACAATGGCGGAAAGCACGCCCACGAGCGAGTTTGCGATGGTTGGGCCCAGGTCGGCGTACATCCACTCGCTGATGAGGGCCAGATACCCGATAAAGCCGAGACCACCTACACACATGATCACGCCGAAAAAGAACAGTAGCGTGTCCCACTCCGCGCGCGCTACCGCCTTGTAGCTGTCGAATGCCGCTACGTCACCGACCTGGCCGTATTCTGCATTGTCATCAGGATGCGGCTTGTGCGTTACCTTCAGGTAATAGCCGTAGAATTTCAGCAGCCCGAGGCCGGTCATCATTCCCAGAAAAGGCGGTAAGTGCAGAAAGTTGTGGAAGCTGACGGCTGTCGCAATGGTGCATCCAAACAGGCCGACGATTACAAACGCACCCCGTTTGATGCGAACACTGTCCTTCGGGACGTCAGGGACGTCATTCGGGATGGCAAAGAACATGACCGAAGCCGGAACGGCATAGTTGACGGCCGAGGGGATGAATAGAGAAAAGAACGTGCTGAACTCGATGTGGCCGGCCTGCCAGACCATCAGGGTTGTGATATCCCCGAAAGGGGAAAACGCACCGCCGGCATTGGCTGCGACGACGATATTGATACACCCGAGCCCTATAAACCGATCATTGCCCTTTCCGACCGCCATAACGACGGCACACATCACCAGCGCGGTCGTCAAGTTGTCGATTACCGGTGACAGAAAGAAGCTGATGATTCCCGTGATGACGAACAGCTTGCGGTAACCGAAGCCGCGACCTATCAGCCACGCGCGCAGTCCCTCGAAGACGCGCCGTTCCGACATTGAATTGACGTAGGTCATCGCCACCAGCAGGAACAGAAATAACTCACTAAATTCGATCAGGAATTCACGGACTGCCTCCTCGGTAGCGTGCTCGATGCCGTTGTTGGCGTAAGCCAGAGCAGTCAAGCCCCAGATCACGCCCGCCGCCAGCACGACCGGCTTCGACTTGCGAAGATTCGTAAATTCTTCCGCTATGACCAGGCAGTAAGCGAGCACGAACAGAATGATCGAGGAGATTCCTACCCAACTCGTCGTGAGATCCAACCGCTCGGCGATTTCCTCGGGCGACTGGGCAAATGCCGCCAGAGGAAGAAGTGACCCGAGCAGGAGAACCAAGAATGCCGTCGGGACCCATCGCGTTGCCTTCATACGTGTTGCTCTTGCTGAACCGGCCCGGATTATAGTGAGGAATATTGGCGTCTGGGCTGACCATGGCCTTGGGTCGATGGCTTCCGGTAAGCTCGGGCCCTGCTCAGCAGAGATCTATTGCCAGGGATGACCAAGGTGGGAGCCAAACTGAAGCGTAAACATTGGTCCGGACAGGCTGCCCGCATCCGATCCGAGCGTCGGAGGGCTGACGAGACTAGGGTCCTCGTCCGCCACGTCGCCGAGATCAAAGTAATGAATCTTCGTGGCCATGAAGAATCCACCCCGCCGGCCGTTTTTTCTGCTTCGGAAGTCTATGGTGACTCCGGCGTAACCGCCGAAATCCGTGTCCTCCCAGAGTTGATCCTCGGAATACCATCCGTCCTCGAAGCGAAGCATATCCACCTCGGCGATATCTACGAGATAGAATCCCGCGCCGAGGTCGACTGAATACCGTGGCCCGGTGCCGCTATCGAACATGAACTTGACGGAGGGAACGATTGAGAGTCCTCGCGACGTTACGTCCTCACGAACATGGCGAATGTTGCTCTCGTTCGTGAACATCATGAAGTCCAGTCCGGCGAGCAGGCTTCTGTTGCCGGACTCTTTCATACGCCAGTGAACGGCGCCGCCCAGGTTTAGACCGGTCGAATCAAACCGACCATTCGATGGTGTGAGCTGCGAAAGTTCA